>CAJOPP010000603.1 GCA_905236365.1 uncultured Lachnospiraceae bacterium | reverse complement strand
TGCTGCCATTAACTCTTCACTCGCCACATAATCCTTACTTCCTGTAAATTTTGTCTCCATATTAATCTCCTGATTCTTTCTAAATTACAAAATAACTGTTTTACAGATTGACCACTCTATGGTCTCACCTGTCCGTTACCATAGATAATATACTTTGTGGTCGTAAGTGCTTCCAGCCCCATTGGTCCTCTGGCGTGTAACTTCTGAGTACTGATTCCGATTTCTGCACCGAATCCGAATTCAAATCCATCAGTGAAACGGGTCGATGCATTGACATAGACTGCCGCAGAATCAATTTCATTTAAGAATTTCTGAGCATTATCATAATCCTTTGTTACAATGGTCTCGGAATGTCCGGTAGAATTACGATTGATATGCTCAATTGCCTCGTCAATGTTCTCGACTACCTTAGCAGAAATGATTTTATCCAGATACTCTGTTGCATAATCCTCCTCGGTTGCAGATACAACGTTGCTGTCAAATCCTTTCACTACCTCATCACCACGAACTTCACAGTCGTTTTCTTTTAACATGGCAAGAACCTTTGGAAGTACCGTATCTGCAATTCCCTTATGAATTACCAAAGACTCGCAGGCATTGCAAACTCCCAATCGCTGTAGTTTTGCATTTTTTATAATTGCGACTGCCATATCTACATCTGCTGTCTCATCCACATAAACATGACAATTACCGGTTCCGGTCTCAATAACCGGAACAGTTGCATTCTGAACAACAGAACGAATCAATCCTGCCCCGCCTCTTGGAATCAGAACATCAATATAGTCATTCAACCTCATCATTTTGGTGGCAGTTTCTCTGCTGGTATCTTCTAATAAAAAGACGGCATCCGGCGTCACCTGATTCTCTTCCAACGACTTCTTGATGATATTCACAAATGCAATGTTAGAATAAATAGCATCAGAACCTCCACGCAGAATCACTGCATTGCTGGTCTTAAAACAAAGTGAAAAAGCATCAACGGTCACATTTGGACGGGACTCGTAGATCATTCCGATGACACCAAGCGGAACTCTCTTCTTTCCTACCAACAGACCATTCGGACGTTCTTTCATAGAGATGACTTCTCCTATTGGATCTTCTAAGGCTGCTACCTGCCGAACTCCTTCTGCAATTCCCTCTATCCGTTGCTCTGTAAGACGCAACCGGTCTAACAAGGATTCCGGCATATTGTTTGCTTTGCCATTTTCTATATCTTTATGATTTGCTTCTAATATGGCTTCCGTATTATCAACAAGATTCTTGGCAATCGTTAATAAACATGCATTTTTAACTGGCTGTGAAAGTTTGATCAGACTTCTTGAAGCCTCTTTTGCTAATTTACCCATTTGTTCCAGTTCCATAATTCATTGCTCCTTTCAAAATATTATTTATACATTTCCGCTTTCTGCTAATTCTATGTTCTTCTAATCGCTGAAAATGTAAAAAGTGTGCTTATCAAATTATAATTATTGCTTAAACAATATAGCTTTGAATAGAATTCTATTATGATTTCAGAATCGTTCTATATTTGTTACAATATAGTCTGGCAGCTTGTCGTGCTCCTCGTAGGGAAGTATTTCCTCAATAACCTGAAAATCATAACACAATGCCACGGTAATATGTTCTGTATGCTTTGCCAGATACTTGTCGTAATACCCTCCGCCGTATCCTATCCGATGTTTTGCATGGTCAAATACCAGACCGGGCATCAGAATCAATGCCGGCTCGGTTAAGGTTGGAACATCTTCACTGAGCAGCGGTTCCATAATCCCATATGCCCCCTCAACCCATCTGGTATCTTCTGTAATCTGATAAAAATCCATTGTTCTGCTTTCCACATCAGTAACTGGAACATATACCTGCTTTCCATCCTGAAATGCATACTTTGTTATTTTACCACAAGATACTTCCTTTCGAAAAGACTGATATACACAAATTTTTTTCATTTTTTTGTAAAATTCCTGTTTTGTAAGAATTTCCGCAATCTGTTCTGAATAATATTCCTGTTCGATGTCAGATAATG
>CAJOPP010000602.1 GCA_905236365.1 uncultured Lachnospiraceae bacterium | reverse complement strand
TATTGCTGCATAATACATGTGTTCTTCCCCTTTGGGAATCACGAGGCTTAATTTCACGTATTTCTGAAGAAGTTTGAATATCTCTTCATGCTTTTCATCTTTTGTCTTATCTTCCACCTCATGCTTGTCAGGTTCATACGAAGAATCAAGAGGATATTCATAGCTTGGATCCGGAAACAGTTCAGTTATTTTTCTAAGTTCATTAATGCTAATCGGAGGTGCATTTTTCCGTAAAGAAACCGACTCCTTAATATTTGCTTTGAAGACCGGGCGCTGTTCCCATGCCCCCAAAGAACGATCGATATACGAATAAATCCCACCAGGCGAAACTTCTCCTAGTAGATTCATTGCACCACCATATAAAGCCTCAATGAGAAGTCCGGTATAAACCCCATGTCCGTCCGCCTCATCTGCATATCCTGAATTCTCGCAAGCAGATAGTATTACTGTTCCTGAATTGATTACAGCGAACTCTGGCATAAGTGGAACGTCTCCCAAAGCTCCACTATGACAGCTATCAAGAATAATAATTTTATTTCTCGCTCTGGATTTATTTACTGCACTCATTACATCGTGTAAGGACAACCCCTCTTTACCACTCATCACTTCACTGGTACAAAGATAACCTCCATTTTCATCAATTGAACCATGTCCAGAGAAATACAGTAAGGCAATCTCAGAATCACTCGCAAACAATTCGATGATCGCATCATTTAGTTCCCTTTTTGTGACATATGAGTTTTCACTTGTTGCTGTCAAGGTCTTCACATCAAAGTTTAAACTCCCGTCTCCGTTCCGAGCCAAGGCTTCTTTTACACTGACTGCATCATTTACACAACCATACAAATCGGGTACATGCTGATAACTATCAATCCCTACGCAAAGACACTTTCTCATTACTTTCTCCTTTTTTAGTTTCTTGCCGAGCACGGCATCATGTTTACCTTTCTTTAAAGTTATACAGAGCCCTCTCTATAGAGTAATGTCGTTTTTGGCCGAAAAAAGCAATTTCCCTCCTCTTGTTTACAAATTGTTTGCATTTCCCATTTTTTCTCCCTCTTTCCCCTTCATACTCTAATATACCTTTTTCCTCAAAACCTAACATACTTTTTTACCAAAATTCGTCAACTTTTTTATCACGCATCATCTTTTCCGGTCCCTCGTCATTATATTCTTCGCTTTCCCCATATGATTTGTTCCATCAAAGAGTTCAACAGCTGTTTTATACAAAAAACGGACGCACTCACTGCTTTCTCGTTTTGTCAGCGGCAACTGTTTTGTCTATTCACTTATTTCACTTTAATATTAACCAATAAAACTACTTTTGCATTCCTTCCCTGTAGTATTTTTCTCAAGCACAATTGTTTTCCCACCCTAATACACATCCCCTTATTTAGTGTCCCCTGCCAGTCTACTTCTCTCTGGCTGGGCAAAGCTCTATTATTGTACCAACTATACCTATATGTAGTTGATACACTTGTCACACTTCAAGTGATGGCTTAATATCTGATAATCCTGCTCACCTCTACTTCCTAAAATGCTAATTTCCCTTACACTTTTCTTCTTTTCTTATTATACTTATTTGACCACTATACTCTTCCCTCTTTTTGTGCAGTTTTTATCAGTTTTTCTTTTAATTAAATAGTATTGTTTATGCAAAAAACTATAGGAATAGCCTTCTTTGCCCCAGAATAATCAGTTTTTTTGCCTGAAAAAAAAACACAGGATGATTGTTTTCATCCTGTGGTGAGCTACATTCCAACGCGTTCACTATTTTTCTTTATTAATACATGTGATTGCAGTGGGTCGCGGAGCAGTAACTGTTGAATGTAATAGTCTATGAATAGTTACAATTTGTAACAGTGCATGAACGTGTCTTAATGAAATAATGAGATGTATATACTCCTTTATGACACTCATCATATGACCAATCAGTCAACTGATGGTTGTGCCTCAAGCCAGAAGGGTTCATTTCTTCTTTGGATGGTGCTAATGCATAAATCGAAGTTCCAAGCAGCACAACCGTGATAATACTCAACAGCAATGCCACCAGTCTCTTCTTTCCGTTCTTCATAAAAATCTTCCTTATTTGTTTCGTTGGAATGTAGCTATATATCACGCAAAGTACCTGTGCAAATATTGTATTCTGAATGTAAATCGCCTCTTTCATATCTATATTTATTCTTACTTGTGCTCCGCCATCCAGATCGACGCGCGGGATTGGATTATCGCAGCGCACGCTTCCGGTGTCGATACGCCCGCGGTCATCGCAGAAAC
>CAJOPP010000601.1 GCA_905236365.1 uncultured Lachnospiraceae bacterium | reverse complement strand
TTAGCTGACAAATTCCTAACCGAATCCGTGTGCATCCTCGCGGAGCGTTTTAACTCAGTCGGAGCTTGTACCCCGACTGAGTTAAAAAAACGGGCGAAGAATTCGTTATACTATAACTGAATACTTCGCCCGTTTTTTATCGGAACATGTGGTTTAGTATTAAAAATATGTTTTATAAAATATTATACATCAATGCAACCTTTTACACCCAACCCCAAAATATGATTTCAAAAATTTAATAACACACTATTTTCTTTTTCCCATAAGACGGATGATATTCAGGAATATATTAATAAAATCAAGATATAATTCCAGAGCCCCCCATAAACTGATCACAGCTGCATTATATCCAGTATTACTTTCTGCCAGTTTCTTAATCTTTTGGGTATCGTACGCTGTAAGACCTAAAAATAAAACAATTGTCACTGCAGAGACTGCCATATCAAGAGCAGTTGAGCCAATAATAATATTAATCAGTGATGTAATAATAACACCAATCAAACCAATAAAGCATAAACTTCCAATCGATGTAAGATCGCGATCTGTGATCTTTCCAACAAATGCCATCACTCCAAAGACCGCTGCTGCTGCAAAGAATGCCTGTTCAATTGAAGATGCTGTATAGGCAATAAAAATGATAGAACAGGTAAGACCATTTACAATGGAATATACAAAAAATAATACTCCGCAAAGTACTACACTATTATGTCTGACTGCTGCATTTGCACCCATAACAATTGCAAACTCGGCGACAAATACCACCATCAAAGAAGTAGAGCTTCCAAACAGCACTGACAATATGGTTGGTGAAGATGCTGTAATCACTGCTGTGATACCCGTAACAAGTAACGCAATAAACATATACATAAAAGAACCCGTCATGATGCTCGTAACAGAATGCTGCGTAGATCCTGCATATGTCGACTGATAGGATTCCCTAAAATAGGAATCATCAACCCGACCCGGATTATTATAAGATGATTCCGACTGATAAATATTCGATGAATTTGTTTCACCAAAGCCCATTTCTCTGTCAAAACTTTGATTGTAATCAGAACCTGTTTGGGAATATTCATTTTTCAAACGAAGTCCTCCATTTTCATTATATTGATTCCCCATAATAAAACTTTCCTCCTTAATTATAATTTTTTAATATGAAATCATATTCTTTCAGTATTGGCGACAATAAAAACAGGATACATCCATAAAAAGATTAATTAGATCTTACTGATTTTCTGTTGCCAAAACATTTTCCTTGAAAGTATTATAACACAATTAGCAATTAAAACAATAAACAAAGCACTATTCCTTACTGTTCAGTGGTCAATGGGTTGTTACAGTTCACTCGTTAGCCAGTAAACAGTAACTCAATGGTTTTTACTCACGTTTGGGGTGTAACCCAAATTTCACACCGGAGATCTATTTTTCCCCATCTGCTCCAGTACTTCGCATAGTTCCTGATTCACAAAGGGATCAAATGTCTGAAGTAGAACATTCTTTAACAAGAGGTTTTCTTCTGTCTGCAGAATATTTCTAAATACGCTTGCCATTCTGGAAAAGATTTCAGTAGAAATAGAAAACTTCCAGCTGACAAACTAATTCGTTTTCTCATTGCTGCGGGTCAGCTGACTGTCGCTTTCATCATAATAATCCTTCACAATATATATTTAGTTTACCGCATGTAAATTTTTAAGTGATAAATCCAGTATCGGAGCTGAATGTGTCAACGCTCCGGAGGATATATAGTCCACCCCTATATCAATAAGATTTGCTACATTCTCCTTTGTTACGTTTCCTGAGCATTCTGTCTTTGCTCTTCCATCAATAATGCGGATTGCTTCCTTCATGGTTTCTTTGTCCATATTATCTAACATGATAATATCAGCACCAGCCTCCACAGCTTCCCTTACCATCTCCAGATTTTCAACCTCCACCTCAATCTTTCTCACAAATGGGGCATACTCCTGTGCCATTTTCACAGCCTTTGTTACACTGCCGGCAGCTCCGATATGGTTATCTTTCAGTAAAATACCATCTGACAGATTAAATCGATGATTATATCCTCCTCCAACTTTGACCGCATATTTTTCAAACACACGCATATTCGGAGTTGTCTTTCTTGTATCCAAAAGTTTCGTTTTGCTTCCCTCAAATAATACGGCAATTGAATGAGTATAGGTTGCAATACCACTCATTCTCTGTAAATAATTGAGTGCCGTCCTCTCTCCTTCTAATAAAACCCGGATGTCACCGGTAACCTTACCGAGATACTGTCCGTTCTTCACTTCATCTCCATCCTTTGCCTGCATATCGAAGGTCGTCTTGTCATCCAGCAATTCAAAAACCCGTTTGAACACTTCTATACCTGCAAGTACACCGTCCTGTTTACAAATAAGATCCACTTCGCCCAACCGATACTCCGGCATAACGGAATTCGTTGTAATATCCTCGCTTGTGATATCCTCTTGAAGTGCCTGTAAAATTAAATTATCGATATTCAAATTCATCAATTCTCTCATGTTTTATTTTCTCCCTGTTTTCTCGTTCTTTTTCAATCTGTTCCCGTAAACGAATGCAATGCTCTTCCTTGCGACTCTCATATGGTTGGTATCGTGTATCCAGATGATTTTCTATATTCTTAAAACGTTCCCTGCATTTTTCGAAATCCACCGGACAATACCGTTCTGTTATTGCAATTGCAGCCCTCTTCGCCCATACCAGACTCTCCAATAAAGAATTACTAGCCAAACGGTTTGCGCCATGCACACCATTGCACGCTGTCTCTCCCGCCGCATATAATCTTTCCATCGAGGTCTTCCCATCTGAATCTACCTTAACACCACCCATAAAATAATGTTGTGCCGGCACCACCGGAATCGGTTCTTTCGTAATATCATAACCTGCCTCCAGACAAGTTTGATAGATATTCGGAAACCGCTTTATAATTTCTTCGGATGACATACTCTGCAAAGAAAGCATAACAAAATCCGTTTCATCTTTTTTCATCTGTTCTCGGATGGCCGCAGTCAGCAAATCTCTAGGTAACAGTTCATCTACAAACCGCTCTCCATTTTTGTCCAACAGAATTGCGCCCTCCCCTCTGACCGATTCAGAGATTAGGAATCTTCTCCCCTGCGTCTTTTCAAATAACGTGGTTGGATGAATCTGTACATAATCAATATTCTCCAATGTGATATTGTGTGCCATTGAGATTGCTAATGCATCCCCGGTCAAATGACGGAAATTCGTAGAATGCTTATATAGCCCCCCGACACCGCCACATGCCCAAATCGTATAATCACTGTACAAAAGAGCAAAAGTTCCATCCTCTAATTCTGCCACAATACCATAGCAGGTATTATCCTGTTCCACAATATCAACCATAATCGTATGGGTAAACAATGTAACATTGGGCAATTTCTTAACCTGTTCCAACAATTTTGAGGTAATCTCTTTTCCGGTCAGATCTTCGTGGTAAAGAATACGACATGCTGTATGTGCCCCTTCTTTGGTATACCTAAATTCTCCCTGATCCCTTTCAAATTCCACTCCAAAATCAATTAATTCCCGGATAATATCCTGAGAGGAACGAATCATAATATCGACTGATTCCCGATTATTCTCATAGTGTCCGGCCCGTAAAGTATCCTCAAAATAAGCCGCATAATCATCTTCATTTTTTAA
The DNA here is from genome assembly GCA_905236365.1 of uncultured Lachnospiraceae bacterium. GTDB lineage: Bacteria > Bacillota > Clostridia > Lachnospirales > Lachnospiraceae > CAG-590. The sequence goes on along the minus strand of CAJOPP010000601.1, from coordinate 2,328 downwards.
TACACAGATTCCGCCCTGTGCCAGAAAAGAATCACTCTCATCCAAATCAGCTTTGGTAAGAATCGCTATCCTTTTATCCTGTGGTAAGTGTAATGCAGCAAATAATCCTGCAACACCGGTACCCACAATTATAATATCAAAATTTTTTTCCATTCTACGTCCTCATTCACCTTCAAAAAATAATTTCCGCCTGTATGTTTTTCTTTCTTCTCCCTGATTCAAAACGAATTATCACAGTTCATTTTTCCAAAGCATGCAGCATGCTGCCATTCATTCCAAAACCTCAAGCAGAATTCTTTTCGAACGCTCTACTCTTCCTCCGGCATATCCGGATTCATTCCCGGGTCATTAAAATTATCAAACAGTACTTGATCAGCACTAAAATCATAAGCATCGATATTGCCATAAACCTTGCGAACTTCCTCTTCAATCTCTTCTTTGATCGGCATAAGTGTCTCCACAGGAATGTCAAGTATCATAGAAACTTCTTCCACATCAATTTTCCCCTTTAACATTCTTTTTGCAGCATCTAACTTTGCCTTATCCGTATTATTCATTCGAATTCCCTCTTTTCTTATTTTCTATGGATATCTCTGAAAACACACATAATCCTTCACAAACTGATACGCTATGCATAAGTCGAATCTATCCGTACAACACTAAATGTATCTATTCAGCAGGGCTGAACAGTTACCGCTGAATTTCATATCGGTTTGAATCTCAAAAAAATCCATTTACAGATTTGCAAGATATTCTTCGTTGATCGCAATCACCTTCTCAATCGCTTCTCTGCTCGGAGCACCAATGGTTGTTCTCTTCTCTACACAGGTCTCTAAACTGATTGCTTCGTAAATATCCTCCTCAAACACAGGTGAAATCTTCTTGTATTCCTCCAACGTCATTTCATCCAACGAAATACCTTTTTCGATACAATAAAGTACCAGTTGTCCTACAATACCATGGGCATCCCGGAATGGAACTCCATGATTCACAAGATAATCTGCTGCATCTGTCGCATTGGTAAAACCATTCTTTGCACTGTTTTCCATGGCCGTTTTATTCACAGTCATGGTACGGATCATACCGGTAAAGAGTGCCAGACAACCTTTGACCGTATCAATTGCATCAAAGGTGAGTTCTTTATCCTCCTGCATATCTTTGTTATAAGCAAGAGGAATTCCTTTCATTGTCGTCAAAATCTGCATAAGAGCACCGTATACACGACCCGTCTTTCCTCTTACCAACTCCGCAATATCCGGATTCTTCTTCTGCGGCATAATAGAACTTCCCGTACTGTACGCATCATCTAATTCCACAAAACGATATTCATTCGAATTCCATATAATGATTTCTTCAGAAAAACGGCTTAAATGCATCATAATCGTGGATAATGCACTCAAAAGCTCAATCACATAATCTCTGTCCGATACAGAATCCATACTATTCAAGGTTGGTCCCTTAAATCCTAACAACTCCGCCGTCATGTTCCGATCCAGGGGATAGGTTGTTCCTGCTAACGCACCGGATCCTAACGGACAATAATTCATCCTCTCATAAATATCACAGAGCCGTTCATAGTCCCGCTTGAACATCTCCATATACGCTCCAAAATGATGAGCCAGCGTAATCGGCTGAGCCTTTTGTAAATGAGTAAACCCAGGCATAAAGGTATCGATATGTTCTTTCATCAAATCCTGTAAAACATACAACAGATCCTTTACCAATCCCTTTAAATTCACAATCTCTTTTCTTGTATATAGTTTCATGTCCAGGGCTACCTGATCATTTCTGGAGCGTCCTGTATGAAGCTTCTTACCTGCATCTCCAATCCTCTCTATGAGATTAGCCTCTACAAAACTATGGATATCCTCATATTCTGAAGTAATCTCTAATTTGCCACTCTCTACATCTTGAAGGATTCCTTCAATTCCTGCTAAAATCTCATCTCTCTCTTCTTCTGTCAAAATGCCGGTCGCAGCTAACATCTTCACATGTGCCATACTGCCTTCCATATCCTCTTTGTAAAATTTCTGATCAAAAGAGATTGATGCATTAAAATTATATACCAACTGGTCTGTTTCCTTTGTAAAACGACCGCCCCAAAGCTGTGCCATAAAATCATCCTCATTTCTTATATATTTCTGCCCGGGTTAACAAGTGACATGCTTACATGACCGTTTGACAACTTATTACAAGTGCCAAATATCCCTAGTGCAGTGTTCGCCAAATAACTGAACCAATCACGCAGAATGCTTTTTCGAGAGTGTAGGTTAAAAAACGTAGGCATAGCGGGGTGCTAAACAGCCGGTGGCTGTTTGCTAAGCACCG
>CAJOPP010000600.1 GCA_905236365.1 uncultured Lachnospiraceae bacterium | reverse complement strand
TTAGCTGACAAATTCCTAACCGAATCCGTGTGCATCCTCGCGGAGCGTTTTAACTCAGTCGGAGCTTGTACCCCGACTGAGTTAAAACATTCCCTATGCGAAAATAGTATTCTGTCTCTGTAGCATAGTATATCATAATCCGATACTTTTGTTTCCCCTAATTTTGATCTTTGGAAATCCAACAGAATTATCTATTACATAAAAGTACCGGTATGAGGTTAGGTTGCCCATACCGGTGTTTTTCAATTTTTATATCTATTCAGCAGGGCTGAACAGTTGGCAATTTTCACTCTTATTTATCTATTCATCACTAAGTTTACCTTCCCGTTCCTTAATCTCCTTTTCTGCCACCTCATCCGGTGCCTGCTCATATCTGGCAAACTCATAAGAAAAGGTTCCACTGCCACTTGTCATGGAGTGGAGTTTCGTATCATAACCATACAGTTCTAAATATGGAATATCTGCCACAATCTCCTGATATCCATTATCAACCGGATTCATTCCCATAACCCGGGCCCGGCGCTTATTCAGATCTCCTAAGACATCCCCGGTAAAGCTGTCCGGTACAACAACCTTCATTGTTGCGATTGGCTCTAACAACACTGGAGAAGCTTCCATAAATCCCTTTTTAAAAGCCTGTGCTGCTGCCACCTTAAATGCAAGCTCCGAAGAATCTACCGTATGATAACTGCCATCATAGAGAACGGCTTTTACACCAATAACAGGATATGCCGCAAGCGGTCCGCTCTTCACTGCCTCCGCAATTCCCTTTTCTACAGCAGGAAAATAATTCTTCGGTACAGCGCCACCCACAACCGTCTGTTCAAAAATATATGGTGTATCCAAATCTCCCGACGGCTCAAAGGTCATCTTCACATGACCATACTGACCATGTCCGCCTGACTGCTTTTTATATTTGTACTCGGTGTCCGATTTCTTCCGGAGGGTCTCCCGAAAGGCAATCTTTGGACGCATCAAATCAATATCAACTTTATATTTTTCCAAAAGAATACTCTGCACTACCTCTAAATGCTGCTCGCTAATCCCATAGAGAAGCGTCTGACCATTCTCACTGTCATTCACATTGCGAATGGTCAAATCCTCCATCAGCATTTTCGAAAGAGCCTGGGAAATCTTATCCTCATCCCCTTTATTCTTTGCCTTATAGCGCAGATAGACATACGGCTTGGAAATACCCGCACGAATATAAGTAATCGGTTTCTTTCTTGTAGAAAGAGTATCTGTTGTCTGACTGTTCTGAAGCTTTGCCAATGCACCAATATCACCTGCATGAAGCTCCTTCACCTCTTCCACTTTGTTACCGCAAAGAACATAGAGCTTCCCCACTTTTTCATCCGCATCCCTGTGATAATTATAAAGTACATCATCTGACTTGATTACACCGGAATTCACTTTGATCAAAGAATATTTTCCAATATAAGGATCTGCGATTGTCTTAAATATATATGCAGATTTTGGTTTTGCAAAATCATAATCTGCCTCAAACACTTCATTGGATTGGGTATTGATTCCTGCACATTTGCACCGATCCGGCCCCGGAAAATATTTCACAATATCCGCCATCAGGGTATACATTCCTCTTGCAAGCGGATTGGAACCCATTAACACCGGTACAATGGAACCATCAAATACATTGACCCGCAATGCCTGACGAATCTCATCTTCTGAAAAATCATCTCCGTCAAAATAACGCTCCATAAACTCCTCGCTGGTCTCTGCAACTGCTTCTAACAATGCGTCTCTGCAAATAGAAAGATTCTCCTGTGAGTAGTCCGGCACATCAAATTTATCCACCGTACCATTAGCATTCCAACGTTTTGCCTTCTGCTGAATTACATTGACATATCCCACAAACTCCCCGTTTTCGCGAATTGGAAGATGAAATGGTGCTATTTTCTTCCCATAAAGCTCCTGTAAATCCTGCACCACCTGGCGAAAGCTTGCGTTGTCAATATCCATATCCGTAACAAAAAACATACGCGGAAGCTTATACTTCTCGCAGAGTTCCCATGCTCGTTTTGTTCCGGTTTCAATACCTGCCTTTCCAGAAATAACAATAATTGCAGCATCGGCAGCAGATACCGCTTCCTCTGTCTCCCCTACAAAATCGAAGGAACCCGGCGTGTCCAGAAGATTGATCTTATACTCGCCCCAAGGGATTGGAATGATTGAGGTCTTAATCGAAAATTGTCTTTTGATCTCTTCCTTATCAAAATCACTTAAGGTATTACCGCTTTCTACCGTCCCCATACGGTTCTTAAGCCCCGCGAGATATGACATTGCCTCAGAAAGAGAAGTCTTGCCACAGCCTCCATGTCCTAAAAGAACGACATTACGAATTTTGTCTGTCATAAATACGTTCATACATACCACCTCCAAATTTGAAATTGTCAGGAACCATTCTAAAATAACTGGTATCTATTCAGCTATGCTTCATAGATATGCGACAGGCATGGTGCTCACGCACATTCCGGTATACCTGTCGTATCATAAATTCAAGACTCGCTCGCGAGTCTTGGCGCGGGATTTGTGTCAGCTATGCTGACATATTTCATATGCAAATCCCTGCGCATCCTCGCG
>CAJOPP010000599.1 GCA_905236365.1 uncultured Lachnospiraceae bacterium | reverse complement strand
CGCCAAAAAGCGGCGAATTTAGTACCGCTACGTGAACAACTAAGCGAAATGCCTGAGACCTTAGCGAGGTACGAGCTTAGTTCGAAGATATGCTTTAGCTCGTGCCCGAAATGGAAAACATATAACATATCCGGCAACGTCCGGCTTAAGTAAATGACATTGATTCATTATTGTTGCCAAAGTCGATACTACTGCCATTACTCTTTTTCATAAATTCATTTTTTCCTCCCAATATTATTATAGTTTTACGTTCAACTTATGACTAATTCTTATTTTAAATTCATCGTACCCTTTTTACAATAGTTTCTTTATTTTGTTATTATTTTTGTAAATGTTCAACAACTATATATGTTACTTTTGCTAACATTTTTTTGTACATAGATTGTATACTGATTACCAATCTCTTATCCTATGTAACTGCGTTTCTTTGAACTAATATTCCATCATTTCCAGTTTTTAATCTAAAAACAGCTCCAACCGAATTTCCTTGCATACATCAAATTTAACTATTATAAATTTAACATATGAAGAGCTGTTCGATTGGAGCCTTCTTTTTCATCCTGTCAAATACCTTGTAACAAACAAACTTAACGACTTTCACAGTTGTCTAAGGATACCATCCTAATTATCTGTTATATATTTGGAAATCATACAATCGTAATGTTCCTACAGTGTCACCTGTATTAAATATCTTCATCATAACATATCGTGCAGTCTGCTGTCCGATATCAAAGGATACAATATCACCATTATTACTTGCCTGATAATCCACTGTCGACCAGGTTTGAGCATCATTAGAAACTAATATTTCCCATTCTGACGCATTATTGTAACCTTCTCTGCTTCGTGTATTATAAAGTGTATAGGTATTAAACGCCTTTTGTTCTCCGAGATCGATCTGTATCCAATGTGCTGTTCCATTTAATTTATAGATTCCATTTTTGACGTCATCACTTCTGGCACACCATTTTGTATCCAAATTACCATCTATCAACATTTCGGGACTTTCTGTTTCACTAATGAAGCCGGAACAATCATATACAGATGCTCCTGTGCAAAGGTTTACCCCATCCACTACTGCATTTTCTAACTGAGGTGCAACGATATTCCCATGTATCTTTTCACCCAACATTGGATATTCCGGATTCGGAATACCTTCAATATCTTCTGTGATCCAATTATCTTCGTATTCACCAAATCCTTTAAATGTCCACGTTCCCTGCCGTAATTCTTCTACATAATGCTGTCTTAAAGACTCAAGACAATCAAATCCTGTAATCTCTTTGACCACATTATTAAACGGACTTCCTACCTCCTTTGGATCATCATTATATGCCTGCCCTGTTTTATTATTCTTGACCAAATTATTAATACTATCAATCAAACCATAACTTATACTTCCATCTGCATTCTTTCTTGATGGATATCGTGCGTCCATATAGGCAAAGAACCACTTATTATTACCGTATTTCGTGTATCCCCAATCCTGAAGAGACGGATCAGATGCCTCATAAATTTGAACATATTTCGGATTAGACCAATGGAAATAACGGAATCCTCCATAATTTGCCATATTTTCTGTCCACCATCCTATATCATTCTCTCCATAAACCAACAAACCACCGTACTGTTGTACAGAATGTGTAATCTCGTGAGAGAAAAATCCGATATCGGTTGGATTCGCATTTGCATAATCAACGGATACACATACCGTTGTTCCCAGACAATAGGCTACTCCATCATATCCTTTATCTGCCATAAAAGTAATTGTAGTTGGCTCCGTTCCTGTCCCCCAGCGTTTATATAGTCTTGGATAACTATTGTAGAACAGTTTTACCAACTCTTCCACATACCCTTCTGATTTTACCAAATCCCAATCACCGGTAAACAAAATGTCATATTTACTTGTACTAACAGCCGCACCCTTTAATGAAATCTCTGATAACTGTATAGAATCGCCATAGGATGCTTTTATATCCAATTTGTAATAACGATAAGCGGTTACTCTGTCTACAGTGAAATTATAGGTTTTAAAATTCTCATCCTGCATACCGCTTTCATTCACTACATCAATCTTATCCCAATTTTGTCCATCTCTCGAACCATATAAAATCCATGCCTTTGGATTGCGCCCCTTATAAGTTGCATTATCATCTGCCGTTGTTAAGCCATAACTATATAATGTTGTATCTTTATTCATTTTCCATGCAATACTGAATGACTTTGCATTTTCAAAATATTTGGTTGTCACATCTCCATCAAATAGATTTGCCGGCACTTGATTATCATATCCCTTTACAGTAGTTCCACTCTCATAGACCGAATCAAAATCACCGGATAAATCCTCTCCAATTTCTTCTGAAACGGATGCTACATCTCCTGACATCTCGATTTCTGCTAACTGATAACCATAATATCCGCCATTATCTTCTAATTGAAGCAAAAAATATTGGAAGCTCTCCTGTACATCCGTTTCATAGGTATAACGCTCAAAGTTCTTCGCTTCGATTCCACTATCGGTTACCGTATCAATCTGTGTCCATGAAGTTCCATTATTGGATCCATATAAATGCCATTTAATTGGATTTCTATAAGGATATGTTGCACTGTCATTGGCTGTTATAAGCGTATAAGTCTGCAATATGATCGCCCGTTCCATCTGCCATGCAATCCGGATTGGAGCAGCATCTCCAGTACACATTTTAGTATTTAGGTCGCCATCAAACAGGTTCTCAATACCTTCTCCCTCATTTGTTGTGACCGTTGAACTAGCCTTATCTACCTGACTCATATAACGCTCTACGATATTATCTATATTCACTGGAGCATTATCTATCTCAGGCTCTTCGTAAAATAATTCCTCTGTCGTTACCCCATCTGTTGGTTCTTCCTGTTTTATATCTTCTGTTTCCTGTTCTTCAGATGTCACTTCAGCACCTTTTTCAGTCGTCTCTTCCTTTACATACTCCGTTGATTTCTCTGTATTATTCTCAGTCATCTCCTCCCCTGCATGCTCGCTTATTTTCTCTGTACCTTTCTCAGTTGTTTCCTTCTCAACATTCTCGGTTGTTTTTTCTATATCTTTCTCAGTCGATTCCTCTGTGACATTCTCAGTTGTTTCCTTTGTTCCACTCTCAGTCACTTCTGTGTTTTTAGTTGCTTCATTCTCGTCTATTTTCTCCCCTATATTCTCATTTGTTTTCTTTGTTCCGTTCCCGGTTACTTCCTCCCCTATATTCTCATTTGTTTTCTTTGTTCCATTCCCAGTTACTTCCTCCCTTATGTTTTCGGTCGTTTTCTCCGTTCCCTTCTCAATCACTTCCTGCATTACATTCTCGGTCACTTTTTCCGTTCCTTTTTCACTCACACTCTCATTTGTTGGATTAGTCACCTTATCAGTAGTTGCTTGCTCTGATGTTATTCCAATTTTATCTTCAGTCGCAGATTTATCGGACGAATTTCCATCTTCTTGATCTCTTATTTTACCTTCATTTGTAGAATTATTTGTTCCTCCTGTTATCTCCTTTTCCGATGAAGATCCACTATTCTGATACCGATCTTCTTGCTTTGTTACTTCTAACGCTCCATTCTCTTCCGCTTCTTTATTATCATTGAATAAACTGCTTTCATTTTCTGATGCCTTCTGATTCCCTTCTGATTTCTGACGTTCCATATCTTGTTCTGTTGAAGCTGTGCTCCGATCTACTTCAAACTCCGTCTTATTCTCTGTACTGGCATCTGGTACGACAGTACTATTTGTTGTTGTGTTGTTATCATTAGCTGCTTTTTGCTTCTTTATTTTGACTTTTAAAGTATATTTCTTTTTTTGATAGGTTGCTCGAATCTTTGCATTTCCGGCTTTCTTCGCCTTCACTGTGATTGTCTGCTTATACTTTCCACTCTTCTTAATAGATACGTTTTTTTTACCAGATACAACTTTCCATTGAACTTTTCCGTTAACATTCTTCAACTCGATACTTTTCTTTTTACCAACTGAAAGTGTAATACTCTTTTTACTCAGTTTTGGATTCTTTCCTGCTGCACTTACCGATAAATCATTCACAGGAAACATTGTTAATATCATAACAAAAGTAAGAAAAAATGCTATTATTCTTTTTAGATCTTTTTGAGATAAATTCATCAAAAATCCCTCCATCCTTTTATTTTATTATTATAATAAAATGAATAGATTTTTTTTTCAATATATTCCACATAATGTTTTCTTTTTTGTAAATATCAAACAATATCATATGTACGTTTTAACAGCAAAAATTCCAATTTATTCATTCAATTTTTTCTATAATTGGTCGAACTTTGTATATTCTTGGCTAGTACTCTCACTCCCTTTTCTCAACATCATTTTTCAAAAATGCTCCCAGCGTTTTTGTTGCTGAAAGTGATTTAGCTAGTCTTCCCCATCAGCTCATTCCTATAAGCTGAAGAAATAATGTATCAGATGGAAGATTAGACTCCCATTAACACGATCTGCTCACATTCCTTTAATCCTTCTAAGCATTTGACAGAATAGTCAACTTCCATCTGACAGTAATCTCATTTATCATTTGCTGTGCCTTCTCCACTTCGTACTTTTCAAGACTCGCTCGCGAGTCTTGGCGCGAGATTTGCGTCAGCTATGCTGACATATTTCATATGCAAATCCCTGCGCATCCTCGCGG
>CAJOPP010000598.1 GCA_905236365.1 uncultured Lachnospiraceae bacterium | reverse complement strand
TGTGAGTTGGAAATCCAGTGACAAGAGTATTGCTACAGTAAAGAATGGAAACGTAACAGGAAAAAAAGCAGGAACAACCTATATATATGCAAAAGCCAATGGAAAGACGGCGAAGTGTAAGGTTACAGTAAAGAATCCCTCTATCAAACTGAGTAAGAGTTCTGCTGATATTTACGTGAATGCTTCGGTCACACTAAAAGCTACGGTCACCGGATCATCCAAGGAAGTAACTTGGTCTACCAGCGACAAAAAGATTGCAACAGTGAATAAGGACGGAAAAGTGACAGGAAAAAAAGCAGGTACAGCAACTATTACAGCAAAAGCCAATGGGGTAAGTGCTAAATGTAAGGTGAGGGTAACACCTAAGAAAACGACAACAACGCCAACGACTAGCGATACATACAAGACATTTTCCGAGAATGCCCCTATAACTATCGGAAAAACCAAATTCTCGATGGCATATGATAGCAGTGCTGAGAAATACACGATATATGAGACAACAAACGGAACTAAAAAGATTCTTATTAAGAATAACAGCGGATATGTTGCTGTAACGAATGGCAGTGTTATCTATTATGCTGTTGGAAACGGGTGGAATAGTTCATATTCAATCTATAAATATACGATCTCAAACGGATCAGAATCTTTCATTACATCAGGATTGAGATACGAGCCGATTGCATGTGACGGAAATTATCTGTACTATGGTACGGCCTGGCAATATGGAGGTGTTGTAGGCCCTATGCAGGTAATGGATCTGAAGACAAAGAAATCAATTTCCACGAATCGTGACGTGGACAATTTAGTGCCGGTCAACGGAAAACTTTTAGCTTCATGTACGGGAAAACCACATGGTGGACCGTTGTTCCTTATGAATAAGGACGGATCGGGGATCAAAATGCTCACAGATCAGTCCGTGAGCCAGTACAAGATAGAAGGAAATTACATTTACTTTATGGAAATCACCCATTCATGGGATCAGAGGGTTTCACGATGTGATCTAAATGGTAATAATAAAAAGGTTTTGGAAGATTGGAAACCAGCGGGAAGTGGAAGTTCAAAATACTTTTGATTAAAGAGATAGATGTATATGAGACGAAATTAGTTATTATTATTAATCCCGTTATCGTTGCTGTTCTCTTTGCTTGCTTATTTACGGCCTTGGTTATGAACATCCAGCAAAAAAAGATCGCAAACACAATAGATTCATTTATTATTTCAGCACTGGCGGAACACAGATGCTATTGTGAGTATTCCGGGCGGTTCTCCAATTGTGCGAGAAATTTTAATTATAGTCCTGAGATAGGGCTAGCTTATTTAGCCAAAGTGTTGCTTGTCAAAAAGACAGAATCGAGAAAATACATCTTAAAGAAACGGTATGATTTTTACAATTACTGGATGTCAAAACAGTGGGTCGAGAATCAAAATGTATCGGTGACCGCAATGATAACTTCGAAAACAAACATAAAAATGTCCTACAGATATAACATAACATCATAGGACTGAAAATATCTTAAAAACGGGGTAATTCAATATGAAAAAGTTAAGCAGGAAAATGATAGTTCTGGCATGTATTCTCTCCATACTTTTCACAGTAGAAGTCTTTGCGGCATCCGCAAAGATCAAGCTGAATATGTCCAGCGTTACGATTACGGCCGGAAGCAGCAAGACACTGAAAGTAATTGTGACAGGAAATTCAAAGAAGGTTACCTGGAAATCCAGTAATACTTCAGTGGCTACGGTCAATTCTAACGGAAAGATCACGGGAAAGAAAGCTGGAATGGCAACGATTACAGCAAAAGCCAATGGAAAGACTGCAAAATGCAAGGTGACTGTAAAAACAACTCTCAAAGAAGTCTCAAAAGCAGTTAATTTAAAAGCTTGCGATGCGGCAATAAAATTCGGATTGAAATTATACGATACTTCCTCTTCTTATTTTTACACTCAGCCTGGAAAGAAGACAGGAGATGATTCGTCTTATATGACGTGCTCAAAAAATGATATCAATAAAAAGGGTATGTGGACCTTTTATCTTAAGGATAACAAATATTCACTATATGGAGCAAAAATTGGAATGTCAAAAGGTACTGCTAATAATTGTTTAATTAAGACCGGATGGAAAAAGACATCAGATTATACATCTCCAAGGAATAATACCGTAGGGTATGACAAAGGGAATTACCATATTGTATTTAGCTTTAAAAATGGAATTTTGACTAGTGCATCTTTCTATAATGTGAATCATAGTTGGTAAGAATCATACCAGTGCATCAGGGAATAGGATGAGTCGCCTTGTTAACACGACCGATCCCTATTCAGGTAAGGTATTGCTGAAAGATGAGCCTAGAGTATTCCAGATTTTGGCAACGGGAGATTGGTCTATCACCTTCGAATAAAAAAGAGATAATAAATGTTAGTATAGACGGTTATTTTCTATTATTTTCAGCGCTTGTTTCAGGAGATGGGTGAATGAAATGATGGATTATGTTTTTTACAAAAAGTGGTCGGTAAAGAGTAGACATTCATTAAGAAATACTGTATTATTAACATAATCTGATCAATTGAATAAGCGCTGTTTCCTTTTCCTGCTTCGGAAATGACGGACGTTTTCTTATCCAGCCAGGTTGCACATGAATGCTTTTCTGGTGTTAGCAGAGCTAATGATTTGCTAAATTGCAGAGCTTTATTAAGACCTTATAAACGCTTATGAGATTGTACAGAATTAACAAAACAACACTTTTATTTAGCCATTGAACCCAGTAGATTTTAGTGAATATTAATAAAAACGCCGAGAGCTCTGGTCTCGTCTCACTCGCTCCTAAGCGGTAGGTCGGGTGTTCGAATCACCTCACGGACGTTGCGAACAGGAAGCAGAAAAGTTTTAATAGACTAACAATCTG
>CAJOPP010000597.1 GCA_905236365.1 uncultured Lachnospiraceae bacterium | reverse complement strand
TGATCAAAAATTGCGTAAGGATTTTCGGAAGCTGTGAATCCATTTGCCGTACCTAATAATAGAATGGCTAAAATAAATGTCACCGATAGTAATACTTTCCATTTTCTTTTCATAGCATGATCTCCTTATGTAAATTTGTAGCCTTATAATTTAAATGTAGTGCTGGCCAGCATTTTTTTATTAAAATCGTCCATATTTGAAAAAGCAGCCTGTCCACCAAAGCTTTCAGTTATTGTATTGGCACTTTCAATTGCCCAATCCACATCTCCGAGAGCCAATGCATTTTTTATTCCCGAGAACGAATCACGGAACACTTCCATAGAATCAATTAAATACTCATTGATTATTTTTTCCATCTCCGCTCTGTATTCACGAATCATTTTTATGTGCTCATTGCATATTTGTTCTATTTGTTCACGTTCATCTTTTGCAAGCTCTGCTTCCTTCAGTGATTCGGTTAGGATTCCATACGTTGCAGATGATATAGCATAACCTACCATACCTCCAATCAAACCGCCAACAATAGGGACAGGTATTACTGCTTGGCCGATTACTGCAAACATCGCTGATGAAATCATGCCTGTCCCCTGTTCACCCAATGTCTCCAAACATTCAACACCATCTATCTCGCCCTTAAAATATCTCGAAAGAGTTTTTGTTGCAGATACGGTAACTGCCACTACCGTTCCTGGTATATTTGTTTTCGACAGTTCGCGAATATATTCTGAACCAGAATTTTGCATAGCGCCTTTCAAGGCCGTGCCAGCAAATCCTGTTCCATATCCAACAGTTGCAGTAGTTGCCGTATCTTTTGCAACATTTTTTATAGCTTCCTCTGGTTCTTCTTCTCCTTTGCAAACAGAGACCAAATTTTTCACTATTGAAACGCTTCCCCCTATAATCGCAGAGGTCTCAGCAGTCTGAACTCCGGCTCTATGCGATACTTTCGCAACATCTATTACAGTTGAGAGCCCCGGGTGAAGTCTCGCAAATACAGCTTCATCACTCGACACTGTACTCTTTCTTAGATTCTTCTTTATCTTCTCCAGCTTGTCTATTCTTTCCTGGATCCTTTTAACTTGCTCAGCATTCCCTGCATGCTTTTGATTCTCTAGCTGCTTAGAAAGAGACTCTATCTTATCATTTGCTTCTTGTATTATCTTGTCATATTGATCTGATGGAACATCTATTTTTGCATCCGCATCTAAGTATTTTTGAAATTTTTTTGACTGTAGCTTTTCAAGTGCTCTTGCAGCATTTCCATCACCGGTCGGATCATTTTCAGATGCACCCAGAAACTTCATCTGTGCTCCTGATCCATCGATTACGTTACCTTTGGCATCAATAGTAACAGTGTCGTATAAAGGGTCATTTACACTACCAAGATCATCCGTCCTGATCTTTCTTGTAGAATCACCATTTATAATCTTCTCGGCATTAGTTCGCGCAACATCCTTGACTTCAGCTGAAAAGCCTGCCTGTTGATGTATATTCTGGTACTCATAATCAGGATTAACATTCTCTTTGGAAATCTGTTTTAACCCCTTTACAAATTTTTCCCCCATTTCGTTGTCTTGACCTGTATAAGCACCATAGTGTTGCTTAGCAGCCGTGCCATAAAGCTGAACTGTTTCGTATGCGGCGCCCGCAACACCAGCATTCTTTATATCTTCAATTTTTTGCTCTTTTTTCTTTTTGTCATCCATAAACACACCACCTTATTCTATAGATGCCTATTGGACAGTTTTCACATGATGTCAGCAAGCATATAAGTTTGGTGAGTTCCTCACCTACCATATATTTTTTAAATACTGTTCGTTTTTGTTTACTCTGACACCAGGAAAGTACTTTCAATTATTATACCATGTCTCCGCTAAAATGTCTGCAAGTTCATTATTATTTCTTGCAATTTCTTGCAATTCATTGCAATTCATTGTCATATTCTGAAGTATCCTGCGTTTCAACTGTTAAAACTGTCCTTTTCAGTATCATTGCAATACTCAAATGCAAACATAATTTCCCATCTAATGCAACATAATACTACCAATAATTATATAGTTTTTCAGCAAACCGTAATCTAATATCATCCCACTTCCACCACTGCTCTAATCTGTGCCAACAACACTTTCCTTATCTTCTCATCCTCAATCATTTTCAGCATTGCTGTGGTTTCCTCCACAAAATTATCTTCCTCATATCCCAAGAGGTAATTGGGACTGGTATGTAAAAACCGGGATAATTCCATAAGTACACTGCCTTTAATATCCACCTTGTCATTCTCATAGGCTGAAATAGTCGATTTGGGAATCAGCATTTTCTCAGCCAGTTCCTCCTGAGTCATCCCCAACTTTATTCTCATTGTTTTGATTCTCTGTCCCATGGTTTCAGTTTTGTTCTGTTTGCTCATGTTCTCCTCTTTCCGGGTCGATAACTGGAAAAAGAGGCAAAAATAAAGATTCTTTCAGACTTTCTCTCCCTTACCTTTCCTGTTAAATATAAATTTTATTATTCCAGCTACACCCGCAATTCCAAACATGAATATCATCACAATCAACCAAATTGTTTTGGGTACGCTTATAATCCACTTATAGATTCTAATAATTGTCGCAAAAAGATAATATAGAATCAGAAATACAATAAACCGAATAACCCAATGCAATACACGACCAGCGCTTCTTCCTTCAATTACATCCACGTGGTAGAGCCAGCCCACAATGTTATACGCAATCAAATATGCAATCCCAAGCACTACCGCCATAATAATATAATTATCTACAGGATTCTCCAACAACGAAAAAGAGTTTGTTAAATATTCAAACATAAATTTCAGCATTTTTTCACCTCCCATGATTGACTAT
>CAJOPP010000596.1 GCA_905236365.1 uncultured Lachnospiraceae bacterium | reverse complement strand
TTCAATAACTGCACTTCCACGGTTTTTCTTTCTTTTCATGATATTTCCTTTCCGGAAAACACAAAAGATGTAATGATTCATTTGCGAAAAGACTTTACACCTTCCCGTTTTCATAAATTTAATGTTAATTTTGTGGTCTTAAGCCACACCTTGCAATGATTCCAGTATGTATCAATTCAGCATGGCTGAACAGTTATTCCATTATCAGGTTTCTTTTATTCGTCAAATACCATAAATTATTGCGATTCAAGAACCTCCACATCTGGAACATGCCGTAAGTCCTCCCACCTCTGTCAGCTTCACTCTGCTGACGGTTCGCTTTAATCCGCTGCAATCCCGACGATAATGATACACGTCCCCTGTCCTCGCAACATAGATCACATCTGTTTTCTTTCCGCTTTTTCCGCAAAAACCGCATGGACTGTAATGTGATTTTTGTGTACCTCTTTTTTGCTGAATACTTAGTTCAAGATAGGTGCAATTTCTACGCAAATGATAAACTGACTGATTCGGTGTGATGTAGACGTAAGTGTCCACTTTTTCTTCCTTGCCATATCCAACAAATGCCTTCTTTTTCACCTGATTTGAAAGTGCAATATCAAACTCTCCGATGATCGGGATAGAACATCTTCCTGAATAGATTGCTTTGGCAATAAAGCAATTAGGATTTTCCTCATCTTTTTCCACCATTAGAAAAATTCCCTTTTTCCCATTTTCAATCATCCGTTCCACATAAAAATCATCTCCCAGATTGTTATCAAACTGCCTCCATAAAATTGCAGAGTTCACAATACTCTCCACCGTCTGACCGGAGTCGGATAATACCTTTTGTTCCAGATAACAATACTCTGCCGTATAGTTTGCAGCTTCTGCCAGACTCTGGTGGATATGTGCCTCTGCCAGTAACAGCATGAAAGTACCGGATATTGCCAATAGAAAGAACAGGAACAGCGGAACTGCCAGACAGGCTTCCAGCGTCGCAGAACCTCTATTTTTTATATGCATCATAAAACTCCCTTTCACCAATGATATATCTCAGCATAGCTGACGCAAATCCCGCGCCAAGACTCGCGAGCGAGTCTTGAACACACTCACTAAGAGTATCCTCTTTTAAAAACTCTTATACAAAACAGTTATTCATACTTGGAGACTAAAAAGGTTATTCATGGTTTCATTACTGGGTTGTTTCATATAAGAGTTTGTAGAAAAAGACACTCCTGCAATACACAACAATTTTTTTATGTATATTTTACGATGCAACAGGCATACCGGAATGTACGTCAGTGCCATGCCTGTAATGTATCTGTTCAGCCCTGCCGAATAGATACTATTACTTCTCATCGTATGTAAAAGATTCCTCGAAAAAATATTCATAGACCTCCGGTGATTTTCCCTGTATAAATAACGAATTCGCCCGGACTTTTCCCTGTATTGCCAAGCTGCCCACACAATTTGCGATTTGAAAATTTTCATCCTCCTTTTGGAGATTCTTCTCAATTACATCCAACATTCGGGCATAACACAGATTACGCTTTTTATCCCCGTTTTTTGCCAGCAAAATCATCAGATAATCTTCATACTGCATACCATTCTCCACTTTTTTGCTGTTGCCGCTTAGTGTCTGCAGATCGGTATTCCAATTCTCCGACGTTTTGACATAAGCAATTTTTTCGCCTGACAGAAGAAGCCGCATTTCATAAATCGTCTCACCATAAGCCCAGCAACCGAGCAGAAGATACTTTACGACCTCAATAAATGCTTCCGTTCCTGTTGCTGTACATATCGTTGCAGCCAATGTCAGTGCCTCACTTTTCTTTTTGTTGTCTGTCAGCAGATATGCATAATTAACCGGCATCCGCAGCCATGTAATTTCCTCTATAACAGCCTGCAGATTATCATAATCACTATTTTTTCCTTTTAAAATATACTCTGTCTCACATTGCAAAACGGTATCTTCCTTTTGTTTACTGTAATTAGAAAATTGACTGTTCCCATAATCCACAAATGCAGCATATTCTGAAAGTCCACTATACGACTCTTCCTTCGCCGCCTTATTCAACAGGCCTTTCAAAAAAGAAATATCCTGAAAACCGGTATCCTTTTCTCCCTCTTCCTGCTCCTTATATTCCTTAGATGGTGCTTTCTGAAAATCATATGATTCTTTCGAAACATTACTACCATCCGG
>CAJOPP010000595.1 GCA_905236365.1 uncultured Lachnospiraceae bacterium | reverse complement strand
TATTCCTCCTTAATCTTTGCCTCTTGGGCTTTTCATCAGCTAATACTGATTATATTAGAAACATCCAATATTTTCAAGTATTTTCTTTCAAGGAATTCATAATCCCTGCATTTATTTTAAAAAAATAGGATTTTTGCCTATTTATTCGGAACAGAATCGGACAATCCAACTCTGTTCCGCTTATCTATTACTCATTACATCTATCAAAACCATCAAATTGACATAACATTCTATAGATTACGAAAGTAATGCAAAATGTGTCATCCCGATTGTTCTATCTGATATCTAACGGTAAATGCATTAGTTACCCTTCTTAGCACTGATAACCTTTTCCTGAACATTCTTTGGAACCGGCTCATACTTCTCGAAGAACATAGAGTAGTTTCCACGACCCTGTGTTGAAGAACGAAGTTCTGTTGAGTAACCGAACATCTCTGCAAGTGGTACTAAGGCACGCACAATCTTACCACCGCCAAGGTCATCCATGCTCTGAATCTGTCCACGCTTAGCATTTAAGCTTCCGATCACATCACCCATGTATTCCTCCGGCATTGTAACCTCTACCTTCATGATTGGCTCTAATAATACCGGTGCAGCCTTTGACATAGCATCCTTAAATGCCATGGAACCAGCGATATGGAATGCCATTTCGTTGGAATCGACTTCATGGTAAGAACCATCATATACTGTAGCGTGAATACCAACTACAGGGAATCCTGCAAGAGTACCGGCTTTTGTAGCTTCCTCGATACCTTCACCAACTGCCGGAATGTATTCTTTTGGAATCGCACCACCGACAACCTCGGAATCAAACTTGAATAATTCTTCACCGTTTGCATCCATAGGCTCAAAACGAACCTTACAGTGACCATACTGACCACGTCCACCTGACTGTTTTGCATATTTGCTATCTACATCAACAGCCTTGGTAAATGTCTCTTTGTAAGCAACCTGAGGTGCACCAACGTTTGCCTCAACCTTGAACTCACGAAGAAGACGGTCAACGATAATCTCCAGATGAAGCTCACCCATACCAGCAATAATGGTCTGTCCAGTCTCCTGATTGGTGTGTGCTCTAAAGGTAGGATCTTCTTCTGCAAGTTTTGCTAAAGCTTCACCTAATTTACCTTGTCCGGCTTTTGTTTTTGGCTCAATTGCAAGCTCGATAACCGGCTCAGGGAATTCCATAGACTCAAGAATAACCGGATGCTGCTCATCACAGATGGTATCACCGGTTGTTGTAAACTTAAATCCAACTGCTGCAGCGATATCTCCTGAATATACCTTGTCTAATTCTTCTCTCTTATTTGCGTGCATCTGTAAGATACGTCCTACACGCTCTTTCTTACCCTTTGTTGCATTTAATACATAAGAACCGGAGTTCATTGTACCAGAGTAAACTCTGAAGAATGCAAGCTTACCAACGAATGGATCAGCCATAATCTTAAATGCCAAAGCAGAGAAAGGCTCCTCGTCAGATGAATGTCTGACAACTTCATTACCATCATCATCCACACCCTTGATATCCGGAATATCAGTAGGTGCCGGCATGAACTCTAAGATTGAATCAAGAAGCTTCTGTACACCCTTATTTCTGTATGCAGAACCACAACAAACAGGAACTGCCTCACAAGTACAAGTACCTTTTCTTAATGCCTTCTTCAAGTCATCGATAGACGGCTCTTCACCTTCCAGATACTGCATCATCAAATCATCATCCAACTCACAGATTTTCTCAACTAACTCTGTATGATACAGCTCTGCATCATCCTTCATGTCATCCGGAATCTCTATGATAGAGATATCATCGCCCTTGTCATCATTGTAGATGTATGCCTGCATCTCAAATAAATCAACAATTCCTTTGAAATCGTCTTCCTTACCAATCGGTAACTGCGTAACGATTGCGTTCTTTCCTAATCTTGTCTTGATCTGCTCTACTGCACCGTAGAAATCCGCACCTAAAATGTCCATCTTGTTAATGAAAGCCATTCTTGGTACGTTATAAGTATCAGCCTGACGCCATACATTTTCTGACTGAGGCTCAACACCACCCTT
>CAJOPP010000594.1 GCA_905236365.1 uncultured Lachnospiraceae bacterium | reverse complement strand
GCCAGCCCGTCATAAGGACCATCAGCCAGGACGATGCCATGTGTCCAATCGTGTGATGCAAGTTCAGACAGAGGCTGTTCAATTTGCTTTATGTATTGATTACCAATTTTCTGCAATTCAGAGAAACCATCTATCAGTTTTTTATCCTGAGCAATGATTCCGATCAGCAGAGCCCCTGCCGCATATAGGTTTGAAACACAGCGTGTCTGGCACACACTCTGATCGCAAGCCCATGGGAGACAAAAGACAAGATCTGATTCTCTTTCAACAGGAGAAAGAGGTGAGCATGTTACTGAAATGAATTTCGTATGGCAATCTAAATTCTTAATTGCTAGATATGCGTTAAGAACTTCGCTGGTTTTCCCTGAACGTGAAAAGGATATGATCCAAGCATTGTCTAATAACGCTCTATAATTGTCGATATTTAGCCATAAATCGCCCGATGCAACAGCGTATACCGGAACTGGTAATACAGTTAAAGCGATTGATCTCATAGAGCAGGCAACCATATAACTGGAACCACATCCGGTAAAAATAATCTTTTCTGGTTTTGTTTCACGATACAGCGCATCAATCGTTTTTTCCTGATCTTCGATCAAAGAGATGGTTTTTCCCAAGGCGTCATATTGGTTTTCAATTTCATTTAAAGTCAAGTACATGTTCAGTACCTCCAAATAACTTTGTTGCTGTTTATTTCCATACAATATCATGATCTTTACTTTCAGCTGTAATATCAGACTGAAGAATAATTTCGTAAAGTGGTTTTCCTTTCCAAAGCCCCATTTCTATTGGCGTTTTTCCAACAAAATCAGTTGTCACACCTCTTATGTGGATTTCACTTTCCTGAATTGTCACAAAAGAATATATTGGTCCTGCATAAGGGATTACATAACGCAAATTGGGGTATTTTTCGTCCATCTCGTCCCCATATCGTCCCAGCACTTCATAATCTTCTCCAACCCAAAAATTGGACATGCTGTTAACATTATAGAACCAGATTCCTTCTTCCTTTCGTAAATCATCCAGATGCTCATGCCCATTTATCACCATAATTATTCCGCTTGGTGCTTCTTTGAGGATCTGCATGACTTCGAGTGAATTGTGTATACACGAATAGCCACCGTAGAGCCGCTGATGAGAAAAAAGAACAGAGGGACAGGTCGTTTGGTTTAAATCGTTTTTCAACCATTCTACTTCTTCCGGGGGGAGCCATGGCAAATTTCCCCCTTCAAAAGGCGCATCAAAATAGTTTCCATTCGAAAAGGAAATGAATTGACCGTTTTGCATATAATAATTACAGTCTAGGACAATAAAATGAATTCCGTTCTGGTTAAAAGAATAATAAGGCTCATGATGGCCGCCATAACTGTCATAATAAGCAAGTACATCTTTTTTTGAGCACATATCACCATCATGATTCCCCAGCACATGATAAGCTGGCTTATTAAAGTTTTGATAGTGAGATATAATCAAATCCTTAGGTGCATAAGTTGGAAATGTTAGAGAATTCTGTATATTAACAGGTCTGTTTTCTGGTTTGCATATGCATTTGCGTGTTTCTGGATAACAGAAATCACCTAGCTCAATGATAAAATCCACATCCCGTTCCTTGCTCTGCTCTAAAAAAGTATCTAGTCGATCTAATGCATCGTGAATAATATCCACGTGCAGATCTGCAAATATGCCAAACGTTATCGGACCAACCATGTTTCCGGGCCTCCTTTTGTTATTCTTTGATTGCTCCGCCGGTTACACCGATGATAATCCTGTTGGACAAGAAAACATACAGAATGACGGTGGGAACAAAGACAACAACTACACCGGCAAACAAACCGGCCCAATCACCTGAATACTTCATTGATTGAATGATAGTCTGCAGACCAGTGGAAATCGGACGCAGTTGCGTGCTGTTTCCGAATATCAGAGCAATAAAGTACTCGTTCCAAGTGCTGATGAACTGGAATATAATGAGTGTCATAATGCCAGGCTGTACAAGAGGGAACATGATATTCCAGTAAGTTCTGACCGGCCCAGCCCCATCAATCTCAGCAGCTTCTTCCAGAGCAGAAGGCAAACTGCTAAAATAACCTGACAGAAAAAAGACAGTAAATGGAATATTCAACCCGATATATAATGTGATCAGCGTTATTCTGGAGCCTAATATATCGATAGAAGCAGCTACTTTAAACAGTGGCAGAACAACCATCATATAAGGTATAGATAAAGTAATCACGATAGCATTGATGACAGCATTTTTGAACCGGAAATGGAAACGCCCAAGCACATAGGCGGCAGGAGCTCCTAACAAAACGACCCCGGCGCAAGTACAGACACTGTAGATCAGACTGTTGATCAGATAATAGCTCATTTTGTGCTTCTCAAGCACCCGTGTATAGTTGTCCCAATGGAAACCGGTACGCAAAATCCCATTCGTAAAAATCTCTTTTGTGGTACTGAAAGAAGCACATACAATCCAACCTACAGTGTAGATTGTAAAGATGAGCCATAGAGCTAATAGCAGATATCCCGGAGACAGCCGCAGCTGTTTTTTGAAATGAGTTTTACTTTTCATTACAGAAGATTCACCTCGATTATCATGCCAGATCGTCTTTTAACAATCTGTTTATGATTGTATTTACCAAAAGAACAATGATCATGACTATCACGCCGACTGCTGCGCCACCACCAACATTGAGAGCGGCTCCTCCCACGCCACTGGCACTCTGTTGCCCAAAAACAGCGGTGTACATATAAACTACAGGTGTAATTGTCGATAGCTCAGGATATAATGTGAATAACTTTGAATACGTGAAAAAGCCAATCGCTCCGGCAGTCCATAGAATAATGACCCGCTTAAAAACTGGCTTAAGAAAGGGGACGGTGATATGAATGGTTTTTTTAAACATACCAGCGCCTTCAATTTCAGCAACGTCATAATAGTCGCTTGCAATGCTGTCGATGCCGGCGGTCAGAATCAATACATAATAGCCGACAGAAGCATAGGTATATGCGATCATCATGGACACAAACATATTTTCTGATGCGGTCCATTGGAACTGGGCAAGCGATTTCCAGCCTAATGTCATAAACATGGTGCGAAATAAACCGTATTGATTATTAAAGACATAGTGAATCCACATGGCCGACAGGGCAGCCGCTGAGATAACATTTGGTAAATAAAGCATCGAACGCCAGAAAGATTTTCCGACAATGCCGGAAGTTAATATTACAGAAAAGAGAAGTGCAATCAAAATAACGACGGCACCTTCTAAAAGCCAGATTTTCATCGCATTCACAAGCGAAACACGAAACAGTGAAGTTCTGAACAGGTTTATATAATTTGCAGAACCGACATAAGTCCAAGCGGAGGCATCATCAGTTACAAAAGCAGCGGAAAAAAAGCTCATGGAAACGGTTCGAAAAGTGGGATATACATAAAAAACGATCAGACAGACGAGAGTTGGAACTAAAAACCAAAAGATAAATGCTTTACGCTTTCTCATAAGCAACATCTTCCTTTTTGTGATAAAAAAGAAACACGAGGGGCCCTTTGTATATGAGCCCCTCGTGCATAGATCAATTACTGCTTAGCAGCTGCAGCCATAATGTCGACAAACTGTTCAGCGGTGATCTGGCCTGCAAATAGTTTCATGCAGTTTTCGGTCAATACCGGCGTAAGGTCACCG
>CAJOPP010000593.1 GCA_905236365.1 uncultured Lachnospiraceae bacterium | reverse complement strand
GCTCTATAATGGTTATGAAGATGACACTTTGAAACAACAGGAATTTTCGGATGAAAATCCTAAGCAACTGGTTTTTTGTTATACTGGTCAGTTTTATGATTATAGGATTATTGCTCTGGAAGCTTTTATTGATATTCTGTTAAAGGCTATCTCTGAAGATGGCATAAAAAAGGAAAATCTTAAATTTATTTATGCAGGCGGAGATTCTGAAAAGGTTCAGCGTATTTTCCTGGAAAAAGGGGTGGAAGATATTCTTGAAGATCATGCCTATGTAGACCGTAATGAAGCTGAACGGCTACAAAATTTAGCTGATGCCTTTCTTGTATTCTCATGGAATACTAAAAAATCTCAAGGAATTTTAACTGGGAAATTTTATGAAGGAATCAAAGCGGAAAAACCAATCATTTCTGTGTTGTCCGGAGACGTGGCTTACAGTGAGTTATGGCAGCTCAATGAGAAATATCGTTACGGATTTTGCTATGAACTTTGCAGAAGAAAAGAATTGCAGGAATGCTTTGCAGAATATTTAACAAAGTTATACCGTGAGAAAATGGAAAGAGGACAACTGGATTTTAAACCTTCACAGGGCTTAAAGAGTGCATTTCATTATAATCTGATTACAGACTCACTTATCAGTATTGCTGAAGGATTACTGAATGAATAATACAACAAGTGAAGAAACAGCAAAAAAGCATACCAGTATTGGAAGCGCAGCGGTCGGTCTGACTGCGTCTAAAATGGTTGCCTTGGTAATCAGTATGATTACCACAATGTTTTTATCCAGATTCAGAACGACGTCAGAGTATGGCACATATTCACAAATTCTTCTTGTAATCAATCTGGTAGTGGCACTTCTGATGCTGGGACTTCCTAACAGCGTTAATTATTTTTTAGTGCGTGCAGAGGGGCAGGAAGACCGAAGAACATTTCTTTCTGTATACTATACCGTAAGTACGATTCTTAGTATAGTGATCGGTATTGTACTTGTAACGTGTCTACCGCTTATTATTACCTACTTCCATAATGAACAAATCGGAGATTTTTACTTTGTTCTGGCCTTGTATCCATGGGCCTCAATCATTATGGCATCCGTGGAAAACGTTTTGATCGTATATGACAGGATGCGAGCACTTATCGCATATAGGATTTTCTTTAGTATAGCAATGTTGCTTACAGTTCTTGTCATAGAATGGTTAGGCCTCAATTTCCGGATGTATATGATCCTTTTTGTGGCTGTTAATGCGATATTTGCTATTGCAGTTTACATTATTGCTGCGAAGCTTTGCGGAGGACTTCGCCTGCTAATTGACCGGAAGCTGTTAAAGGCAATTTTTGTGTTTTCCATTCCGATAGGCTTGGCAGGCGTTGTAGGGACATTTAATACAGAAATCGATAAATTACTTATCGGATATCTGATGAGTACGGAAGAAATGGCTATTTATAGTAACGCGGCAAAAGAATTACCGCTGTCGATTATTGGGACATCTATAACAGCAGTATTGCTTCCACAGATTACATTATTGGTGAAAAAAGAAAAAGACACATCTGCTCTAAAACTATGGGCACATGCGACTGAGCTGGGAATGCTCATTGTGGCTGTAATTGTTGCTGGTATTTTTGTATATGCTGAAGATGTTATAACGATATTATATTCTGAAAAATATCTTCCAGGAAGTACAGTCTTTCGGATTTATACCCTTGTCTTACTTTTTAGAGTGACCTACTTTGGGATGATGTTAAATGCACACGGAAAGACAAAACCAGTTTTATGGAGCAGTATTGTTTCTTTAGTGTTAAATATTATACTGAACCCATTGTTTTATTATTTATTTGGAATGCCCGGCCCGGCAGCAGCAACGTTGCTTTCCCTTTTTGCCGCAATGATGCTTCAGCTTTTTATGACTGCTCGAATTTTAAAAGTGCATTTTTCTGAAGTGTTTCCATGGGGTAGGGTAGGAATTATTTTGGGAATTAATGTTATTTTTGGTATAATCTTTTGGGCATTAAAGAAAATACTCCCATTGGAACAATATATCGGTTCAATGGCGGAATCTTTAGTTTTGGGAAGTATCTGGTTATTTATCTATTGGCTGCTCTTAAAAAAATGGTTTAAAGGGTGCTGGCAAGCCATTAATTCTAACGGGGATTAATCATATGAAATTTATTTTAAAAGGAATTAAAGGGGCCTGGTACTATGTTCTTGGGAATTTACTGGCCTGTTTCTGCTATGACAGAAGATATCTAAAGGGACGTTGGTTTCAAGGAAGAGCAAGAGGCGTCTGCAGTCCAGGATGGGAATGGGTTGTCCGGGATGCGATGGGAAGGATTTTTGGGAGAAATAATAAAAAAGCGCGTTTCCCGGTAAGTCAGCAATGTGTAGTTGTAGAACCTCAGAATATAGAGTTTGATCCGGAGGATTTGAATAATTTCCAGTCTTTTGGAATCTATTATCAGGCAATCGGGAAAATTACGATTGGAAAGGGAACCTATATTGGACCAAATACAGGAATTATAACAGCGAATCATGATCCGGCCGATCCTGAGAAGCATATTGAGCCAAAACCAGTTATTATTGGTAAAAACTGCTGGATCGGAATGAATAGTACAATTCTTCCGGGAGCAATACTTGGAGATGGAACCGTTGTTGGTGCAGGTTCTGTGGTGACAAAATCCTTTCCTGAAGGGCACTGTATAATTGCAGGAAATCCTGCAAGAATGATAAAAGAAATAAGTTCAACGAAAGATAACAAATGAAAGTATTAACGGTAGTAGGGGCCAGACCCCAATTTATTAAAGCAGCTGTGGTCTCTCATGTCCTTCGCAAGGCGCACGAAGAGGTTTTAGTTCATACAGGGCAGCATTTTGATTACAATATGTCAGAGCAGTTCTTTCGAGAACTGGATATTCCTGATCCCGATTATAATTTAGGGATTTCCGGAGGCTCTCATGCGGAGATGACGGGACGTATGATGATTGCGCTGGAACAAGTCATGATTCGAGAAGCGCCAGATTGGGTTCTTGTATACGGGGATACAAATTCTACGCTTGCAGCTGCTCTTGCAGCTGCAAAACTCCATATTCCAATTTGTCATGTAGAAGCAGGGACTAGAACACACAGCAAAACAAACCCGGAAGAAATCAATAGAATTTGTACAGATCATGTATCTACACTTCTTCTTGCGAGCACAAAGAGTGCTTATGAGGAAATGGCAAATGAAGGTCTTCAGGGACGAGGGCTTCTTGTCGGGGATCCAATGTTTGATGCTTTTTTACAGTACAGCAATAAAGTGGATCCAGAAGAGATTCAGTTAAAGCTTCTCGAAGGAGGAGGAAGAGAAGTCCCGAGTCAGTATTATTATCTGACATGTCACAGAGAAGAAAATACTGGAAGAGATGAAGATTTATTGGAAATTTTCAAGGCAACCGATTTGTTGGATGCAGAGACCGTTTATCCTGTGCATCCGAGAAACAAGTCTCGCGCATTACGGCTTATAAAAGAATATCATTTCCCCAATATCATCCTTACGGAACCGGTCGGTTATTTAGAAAGTATCTGTCTTGTTAACCATGCAAAAAAAATCATCACTGATTCAGGTGGATTACAAAGAGAAGCTTTTTATGCTGAAAAAAAGTGTGTAACCATATTGGACTTTGTGTGTTGGCCTGAAACGATGGTTGATGGGCGAAATGAATTAAGCCAGCCTAATGCTGAGGAAATTATTGAAAAACTTGGACATCCTCAAAAAATCGAACAAAAGTATCAGCCATTCGGAGATGGTCATGCATCAGAAAAAATAGTAGATGCGATGATGAATTATGAAAAGGAGAATAACTGAATATGAGATATGCATTGATCGGATGCGGCCGGATTTCCCCAAATCATATTGAAGCTGCAAGAAATAACGGGCTGGAGATTGTTGCGATATGTGATATTCTTCCAGAAGCGATGCAGAGTAAGGTGGATCTTTTTGGGCTTAAAGGTGTGCATTGTTACACTGATTATAGGCAAATGCTGAAGGAAGAACAACCTGAGCTTGTGGCAATTGCTACCGAATCCGGGAAACATGCAGCCATAGCATTAGACTGTATTACAGCTCATTGCAATGTAATCATTGAAAAACCTATCGCATTATCAATTGCTGACGCTAATGCTATTATTAAAGCCGGAAAAGAAGAAGGAGTAGTGGTATGCGCTAATCACCAAAACCGTTTCAACAAATCAGTGCAATATATACGTAAAGCATTGGAAGAAGGTCGTTTTGGGAAGCTATACCATGGTGCAGCACATGTACGGTGGAACCGAGGTGAAAGTTATTACAAACAGGCGCCTTGGCGTGGAACGTGGGCACAGGATGGCGGTTGTTTAATGAATCAATGCATTCATAATATTGATTTACTGCGATGGATGTTAGGAGATGAAATTGATGAAGTGCAGGCTTATACTGCACAGTTAAACCACCCCTATCTTGAAGGCGAAGATCTAGGATTAGCTTTAGTCCGTTTTCATAACGGAGCATATGGATTAATAGAAGGTACAACGAATGTTTATCCGAAAAATCTTGAAGAAACCCTGTATCTTTTTGGAGAAAAAGGTACTGCTAAGGCGGCTGGTGCCTCAGATAACATCATTGAAGAATGGAGTTTTGCAGATGATTTAGATGACCCTGAAGAGGTTAAACAGAAATTTTGCGAGAATCCACCGAATGTTTATGGGTTTGGCCATACCCCGCTTTATCAGGATGTAATAGAAGCGATTCAAACTGGGCGAGAGCCGTTAGTTAATGCGGAAGCAGGAAAAAGGGCATTAGAGCTTGTTCTGGCTATATATAAATCGGCAGCGGAACACCGGCCGGTGAAGCTTCCGTTAGATGAATGCTCTACAATGGATTTTGTAGGAAGATTTGATTCTTGATTCTGTCGAAAGAGTAAAAAGATGGTTAATTATTTTTTGCATCCCAGCAGCTATATTGATGAAAATGTTATTATCGGCGAAGGAACGAAAATATGGCATTTTTGCCATATTCAATCCGGAGCTGAAATTGGGGAGCATTGCATACTTGGACAAAATGTTAATATTTCGAACAATGTACACATCGGAAACGGTTGTAAGATTCAAAATAATGTCTCAATTTACGAAGGCGTAGAGCTTGAGAATGATGTTTTTTGCGGGCCATCATGTGTCTTTACCAATGATTTAACGCCTAGGGCAAAATATCCAAAGGGGAGAGCCGGGTACTTAAAAACGCTTGTACAATGCGGCGCTACAATTGGTGCAAATGCAACGATAGTTTGCGGACACACGATAGGAAAATATGCAATGATAAGCGCAGGCGCTGTAGTTACAAGTGATGTACCGGCCTATGCATTGATGATGGGAGTACCGGCAAGGAAGCAAGGCTGGGTTTGCGAGT
>CAJOPP010000592.1 GCA_905236365.1 uncultured Lachnospiraceae bacterium | reverse complement strand
GTGCTATGCTGACTTTGAAGGGAAAATTCAATGTGAGGGTTGGATATTCGGATCATACACCCGGAATTGAGGTTCCTGTGGCGGCGGTAGCCATGGGTGCGGAGATTATAGAGAAACATTTCACGCTGGACAGAAATATGGAAGGACCGGATCATAAGGCAAGCCTGGAGCCTGATGAATTAAAAGCTATGGTGTCATCTATCAGAAATATAGAAAAGGCTCTGGGAAGTGAAGAAAAGAAGGTGAGTGATTCGGAAAGCGCCAATATTGCGATAGCAAGAAAGAGTATAATAGCTTCAAGAGATATAAAAAAAGGCGAAATACTTACTGAAGATAATCTCACTACCAAGCGCCCCGGAACAGGTGTGAGTCCTATGAAATGGCTTGATGTTATAGGCACAAGAGCGATAAGAAATTTCGCGGAAGATGAACTGATAGAGATATGAAAAATCTGGCAATACTTACGTCGACAAGAGCTGAATACGGGCTTTTATATCCGGTCATAAAGAAATTCAGAGAGCACGAGGATAGTGGATTCAGGTGCAGTCTGATCGTGACCGGTACGCACTTGAGTGGAAGGCATGGATATACCATCAATGAAATTCATTTGGATAATATCAGGGTGGATTTTGAAGTCAAGTGCGAGGTGGATTCGTCTTCGGAGTTGGATATTGCGCACAATATGGCGGATACTATAGAGAAGTTTTCTGATTGTTTCATTAAAAATGGATTTGACACGGTTGTGGTGCTTGGTGACAGGTATGAGATCATGGCTGTTGCTATTGCAGCAATGCTTTGCCATATTCCTGTTTTTCATATCGGAGGTGGAGATACCACCGAAGGAGCAATAGATGAAAGCATCAGGCATTCTATTACAAAGATGAGTTACCTTCACTTTCCGTCAAACGAGCAGTCGCGGAAGAGGATAATTCAAATGGGAGAAGACCAGGAAAGGGTTTTTAATGTCGGCTCCACAAGCATAGATAATATATTAAATGAAAAACTGATGTCAAAGAATGAAGTTCTTGCTTCAATCGGATTGGATGACTGCAACTATATACTTTGTACATTTCATCCGGAGACCATAGATAACAGCGGATTGGATGAAGTGAAAAATCTGATCGATATTTTGAGAAGATTGAATTATGAAGTAATTATAACGAAAGCAAATTCGGATCTTGGAGGAGAAGCCATTAACACTCTTCTTGACGAGGCTGATAAGAAGTATGAAAATATACATGTATATGCATCTCTGGGGCGGATCAGATATTTGTCGCTTATGAAATATGCAAAATGCGTTGTCGGCAATTCATCATCGGGGATAATAGAGACTCCGGCATTGCATGTACCCACAGTGAATATTGGTAACCGGCAGCGAGGGAGACTCAGGGCAGAGTCAGTCTTTGATTGTTCGACGGAAATGGAAGACATAAAGAAAAACCTTGACTTTGCGTTGTCGGAAAAGGGGCAAGAGATAGCGAAGAATTGCCACAATCCTTACGGTGACGGGAATGCTGCTCAAAGGATAGTGGATATTTCTTTGGATGCATTCAATCGGAAAATTGACCTGAAGAAGCATTTTTATAACATAAGTACGGAAGAAACAGTATGAATATAGTAGTAATCGGTCTTGGTTCCATGGGAAAAAGAAGAGTCCGGCTTTTGAGACAATATATTGACAAGGAGGTCGAGCCTTCGGAAAAGGCAAATTGGCATATTTACGGTGTGGATGCTGACGCTGAGCGTTGTAAGGAAGCTTCTGATAAATATGAAATAGAGGTTTTTGTGAGCCCGGATGAGGTTTTGGAGAAAAAAGAAATAGATGCCGTTGTTGTATCTACGTCTCCACTGTCCCACGCCTCGATCATAAACGAATGTTTACAACATGGAACTCATGTTTTTACAGAGATAAATCTTGTGGACGATGGATATGATGAGAACATCAGTTTGGCAAAAGAAACGGATAGAGTTTTGTTTTTGTCGTCCACGCCAATATATCGCAGAGAAATGCAGTATATTATAAATCAGGCTCATGAAAGGAAGTTTCG
>CAJOPP010000591.1 GCA_905236365.1 uncultured Lachnospiraceae bacterium | reverse complement strand
TGCTTTAGCTCGTGCCCGAAATGGAAAACATATAACATATCCGGCAACGTCCGGCTTAAGTAAATGACATTGCGTCTGAACAGTAACAGTATAGCACAAAAGAAAGCTCCCTAAAATAAAAACTCTTGATTTTTACCAAGAAATCTACTATGCTAGACAAGAGAATGGATTGAAATACCATTACCAATCCAAATATATAATTGAGAGGTATAAAAAATGAGTGCAAATGAATTAAAACCTATCAAAGAAGGTAAGGTTCGAGAGATTTATGACAACGGCAACAGCCTAATCATGGTTGCTACTGACCGCATCAGTTGTTTTGATGTAATTCTGAAAAATATCATTCACAAAAAAGGCACGGTATTGACACAAATGTCAAAGTTCTGGTTTGATCTCACTTCCGACATCCTTCCAAATCATATGCTTTCAGCCGATGTAAAAGATATGCCGGAATTTTTCCAGCAACCACAGTTCGACGGCAACAGTATGATGTGCAAAAAACTTCAAATGCTTCCAGTGGAATGTATCGTTCGCGGTTATATTACCGGAAGCGGTTGGGCAAGTTATCAGAAGAATGGAACTGTATGTGGAATCACACTTCCGGAAGGATTAAAAGAATCTGATAAGCTTCCGGAACCAATTTACACGCCTTCAACCAAAGCAGAGATTGGAGATCACGATGAAAATATCTCTTTTGAGCAAAGCGTACAACATTTAGAAAAGCAATTTCCTGGTAAGGGACAGGAATATGCCGAAAAGTTAAGAGATTACACCATTGCTCTTTACAAGAAATGTGCAGACTATGCATTTGAACGCGGGATTATCATTGCAGATACCAAATTCGAATTTGGATTAGATGAAGACGGAAATATTGTTTTAGGAGACGAGATGTTAACACCTGACAGTTCCCGTTTCTGGCCAGTAGAAGGATACGAACCCGGACATGGTCAGCCTTCCTTCGATAAACAGTTCGCACGTGACTGGTTAAAGAACAACGAAGGAAAGCACGATTGGGAACTTCCAGAGGATATTGCACAAAAAACAATTGATAAATATTTAGAAGCTTATGAATTGTTGACTGGCAAGAAGCTTGAAGCTTAGGCAACTACTTTATAACCTATACCAAGAAGAGGATGTCTTTTTATAAAACATCCTCTTCTTGTATGTTATCCTCTTGAAGCTTACATGCATTTCCAATTTAAATCTTTATTGGAATTTTGCAATCACCTCTTCATTTGCTTTCATGGCAGCTTCTTCCATTTCTTTACGTTCTACAAGTAACTGTTCTTTGATTCCATCATGTTTGACAGCCATAATCTGCAACGCAAGATACGCTGCATTCTTGCTCCCATTAATTGCCACTGTTGCAACCGGAATACCTGATGGCATCTGTACAATTGACATTAAGGCATCCATTCCATCTAATACAGAACCAGAAAGTGGTACACCGATAACCGGAAGAACTGTCTGGGAAGCAACCACACCTGGTAATGCTGCTGCCATTCCTGCAGCCGTAATAATAACCTCTGTTCCATCACTATTCGTTTCCTCAATAAACTTTGATAAGCCCTCATGTGCTCTGTGTGCAGATAAACATCTTATATTTACCTCCACACCATATTTTTTTAAAACTTCTACTGCCGGTTCTACTTTTGCAAGGTCACTGGTAGATCCCATAATAATTGCTGCTTTCATTCTTCTATCCTTTCGTATATATAGTTTTGTAATTGTTCAGAGCTAAGACAATGTAAAACCACGAATTAAAGTCAATACCTTTGGTCCGATATTTACACCGATTCCATTAATCAGCTCCACAATCTCTATTGTATAACATAAAAAATGTTTTGCAAGCCCTTTTATTATTTCCTTTTTTTCAGCAGTCTGATTACATTACTTTTCAATGGTTCGCGTGGCACACCGAATTTTAACTCTTACTGCTCAAACGTTGTATTTTCTTAAGATAAACAAACTTGCTTGCGAGATTTTCCGCCTGCGGCGGATTGCGACAACAACATAATTCTTGTCCGCCACAGTATGATCCTTTCGGAGCGTTTTTATGTAATAGGAAATTCTATTGAATTTCCTATTACATAAAAAGAGGAATATTTCCCCTTGCAGGGAAAATATTCCTCAATCAGATACAAAATATTCAAAACCTGTCACTTATTCGTTTAAAAACAAATGCCTATTACACGTTTTGTGATTATATTATAAAAGTGATAGCTTTTTATTTGTCGTTAATTGCAGCCTGTGCAGCAGCTAAACGAGCAATTGGTACACGGAATGGAGAACATGATACATAGTTAAGACCTGCTTTATGGCAGAACTCAATTGATGATGGATCTCCACCATGCTCACCACAAATACCTAAC
>CAJOPP010000590.1 GCA_905236365.1 uncultured Lachnospiraceae bacterium | reverse complement strand
TGTTTGTTTCCGTTGATTTGGGTGGGGCTAGATATGCAATTTCAAATGATTGTAGATATGTTGCCACTGCAAAATATGAAGATTATGAAAAGAGTACAATATATGTATACGGAGTCGAAACAGGGAATATTGTTTTCGAGAGCAGGTCATTACGTAGGGTACAGTGGCTAATGTTTGTGGATAGTGAAACATTACTGGTTGGCTCTGAAAATAGTGGTATATTTGTCTACAATATTATATCTGGTGTTTGTAAAGATACTATAAAAGGGAAAAGATTTTACTATAATAAATTTAGTGAGAATATTTTGTTGTTAGAAAAAAACAAAATTAAATATAATAATATTATTTACAAATCATCAACTTTTTCATTTTTGAGTGCAACAGGAACACCAGAAGGTCTTTTGGTTTCAGAAGTTAATGGTGATTTAATTTATTATAATGATAATGGAAATTTACGTTGGAAAACAGATTGTCAAGAATTAGGACATTTTATTGACGTTCATTATGATGAGGGGAAAAACAAGATATATGGGGTTTTGCTTAATCCTAGAAAAAAAGGAAACGAACGTATGCATATACTTATATTGAATGGAGAAACGGGTACTATAGTAGGAGTGAATTCCGTTGAAACAGCAAGTTATGCTTTTGTTGATAATTCAGAATGTGTCTTGTTAGTTAATGGAAATGGTGGAATATATACATTTAGAAACAATTCTGTAGAAAATCTTTCCGGACGGTTTTTATGTTAAAATATAGTGGCAGGAAATGAGTATGACGAAAATGGAAGTTCAACTGGTTTAGGGCATAGTACTGACCGCAGTGAAGTCCGTTATCCAGAAGGGCAACAGCGTAACGGTGGACTCCTATACCTACGACTATGCAGGCAATCGTACATCGAAAACAACCAACGAGAGTGGTACAGCTTACTATGTAACTGACACCAGTACCAGTTTGTCACAGGTAGTGGCAGAGACAAATGAAGCAGGTGCAGCAACTGCCATCTATACAAAAGGCGAAGACCCGATCAGTATGGAAAAGGATGGTGAAATATGCTACTATCTGTATGACGGACATGGAAGTGTCAGAATCCTGACCAATGAAGCAGGACGAGTAACCGACCGGTACAGCTACGATGCCTACGGCAACTTATTAGAAAAAGATGGTGATACGGAAAACGACTTCCTCTACATTGGGGAACAGTATAATGCGAATACAGAACTGTACTACCTAAGAGCCAGATACATGAACCCAAGTACGGGAACCTTCATCAGCATGGATAGCTACCAGGGAAGTATCTATAATCCGGTAAGCCTGCATAAGTACCTGTATGCAAATGCCAATCCGGTGATGTATACGGATCCGAGTGGGTATTTTTCACTTGCAGAATGTTCCGTTGCAACCAATATTCAGTCCACGCTGAATTCAATTCATCAGATCACTGCACTGACGAAGATCATCAAATGGGCAGACGCCATGTGTACGGTGTATGACGTAGCAATGGAGATTCGGAGTATCATTCTTGGAGGAGGAAGCGTCGGTGATGTAATATGTGCTTTGCTGAAAGGTGTTGTCATTGAACCACCATATTGGTTTCATGGTAGGACGGTATGTGTAAGACATCCCTTGGCATCATACTAAAATCGATGATGGCAATCTTTGGACTTGGAAGTCAGGTCGATCAGATACAGGAGGCGATTAAGAGTGGTGATCCGGGCGAGATTGCAGTTCGGTTTACGCAGTTGATTTGCATGCTGTTTGGCCTTACAAGCCAATGTTTCACAGGAGATACCTTAGTATCTACAGAGTATGGGTTGCGGCCATATAGTGGTGACTGGTGCGTATTATTTATAACTATATATTTAACGTAACAAAAAAATTAAAACGGGAAGAAATGATCCCATTTCTTCTGGATTTTTTTGAAAATAATAATCTGAAGTATAAAGATATTCTATTCAAATTATTCTGTTATAAACTAAAAGACTCTAAGAGAGAAAACTATTTTGAAAAACTTTGTGCCAAAGATATTTTTTGGAATAAATATCAAACCGTATATGACAGCGATATTGCAAAAGATACCTATGTAACTGGGGTGACAAATTTAGAAAATGAAAGTTGGCGACGTAAATCGATTGGGATGGACGATGAGATGCAGATGCTCATTGACAAAATACAGGATCAGTTTGAGGGAATGCCTAAAACAGGTTGTAATTATCGTCTGGCTTTCAATGAGATGACTTGGAGCATATCTGAAAAAAAGGCGAAAGAAATTCATGACCAGTGGACATCGCATCTTTATCCGCTATCATCAAACGTTACAGTGTGGGAAGATTATTTACGCAAAAGATATATTACCTTAAATTTTGAAATGAATATAGAAAAGCATGATATGTATGTGAATGCATTATTGAAAGAAATAGATTGCCCATGTAAAAAAGAAGTTACTTTTGTATTAGATGATTCCGAAAAAGAAAAGTATAGCAATGCAAATATCTTAATTCGGAATTTGTTGAACGAGATTAATCGAGATATTGAATTAGAAAAGGCTGAAACATTAGTTAATGACAACCTACATATTACATATAAAAAAGACTTTACAAAGGGTTTTCCAAGGAACAGAATTTCAATGGGAAAATGCTTCGAAAGGATTATATACAGTTTATCAAATAGATTGTCACAATAATAAAATGTTTATTTCATTTGACTATGAGAGAGAATCAAAGTGTTTTGGGGCAACTTTGACGTATGAGGGTGCTGGATACAAACATTTTGTAAATTATCATGATATAAAAAATGTCTTATCGGATAGCGTCATTTATCAATATGCACTCGCAGTTTTGAAAGAAGTACGTTTCTTCGAAAAAAAATATGTACCTTTGATAGTAGAAAGTTACGGTGAAACACCAAGTTGGTTCAAATGGGATTGAAAAACAAAGACAGTAGATATACCGATTTGGGTACAACATTTGAAAATATGGGAAAAGGAATTTAAACGCCTATGCAATTTAATACGATACTGATACAAACGTTTTCCCTAAATGAACAAAGTTGTACAGAATGGATGAATAAATAGTTGAGGAGATTATAAGTAATGGGAACATGGTCACCAAAGATTTTTGATAATGATGGAGCAGGGGATATCATAGCAGAATACAAGATTTTGTTAGGATATGGAATCCCTCCGTTGGAAGCTTATCAAAAAATAGAACGTTATTTCTATCCTGATTATCAGGGAGGGGATTCTGAAGATATTTATTGGTTAGCTGTCGCACTGTTTCAGTGGCAGAATGGAATCTTGTTGGATGAGGTAAAAGCAAAAGCAATTAAATGTATTGAAGATGGGACTTATTTGGAACAATGGGAGGAGTGTGGTAATAAAATCTATGAAAAGAGAAAAAAGACCTTAGAGCAACTACATTACAAGCTGACAAATGAGAGCAATCCTGTAAAAAAACGCTTTTCAAAAGGCCCAAACTACTATAGGAGAAAGACGACATGGAAAGTTGGAGATTTGCTGGGCTTTAAAACAGATGCTCCGATAGTGAAATGGGGAGAACAGGTTGAGCCAGAGATTAAGACGAGATTACAGGAAGCACAAAAATATATAACAAATCGGTATCTGTTGTTTCGAGTGGTAGAAATAAGTAAAACACCTGTATCAGATATTTGTCCTGAATTAGATTATTCATCCAGTGCAGTAGTTATGCTATATGACTGGGTGAATGACAGACTGCCGACAGATGAGGAAATAGGGACGCTTGAATTTAGACCGATTGTTTTAGACTATTGGAGTGAAAGGAAAAAGATCGTCAGTTCAGTATGTTTGTATATAGATGGTTCTAGGGAAGATGCAAAATGGGGACAATTTACATTGTTGAAAAATGGACAAAATGATTTAATACCGGATATGTATATCAGACATCCGGAATCGCCAATGAGTAATCTAAGTTTTTTACATACTCGTTTGATATTTACATTTGCCCTTGGTAATGAGAAAGCAGAATGGTATTCGGATAAACATTTTTTCTCTGATAGATAATAGAATAGAAAAGGGGAACTCCAATTATTATGTTACTTCATAAAAATTGGGGTTCTTTGTGGTAGTGATTGAATTAGTCGGATAGAGTACGAGCAGTCCCCTGACCTTTATTAGTTGGTATAGTTATGATATGAGACCCCCCTGTTACGAGCCACAATCCAGAAGGGCAACAGCGTAACGGTAGAATCCTACACTTACGACTATGCAGGCAACCGTACATCGAAAAC
>CAJOPP010000589.1 GCA_905236365.1 uncultured Lachnospiraceae bacterium | reverse complement strand
TCCAGCGTCATGCTGTCCAGAAGAGCCTGAAGTTCTTTATCCGTCATATTTCGGGTCTCCTTTCCTGTCTTCAGGGTTGAATCCGGGCGGTTTTTTCGGTTTTCCATTGCTGAAATACTATCATACTCTCCGCCGAATTACAATCTAAAATTGCGGAGTTGTAACGAAACTATAAAAGTTTAGAAACGTATTGACGATAACTTGGAATTTTGGTTTAATTCATTTTGGTGATTACTAATTGCTTTTGGAGGGAAAAACGCTATGCCTGATGTTCGTACAGTACTCTGGGATGATAATCCTGTGGATATTACTTCCGAAGCGAATTTTATCTGGGGTATTGCAAATAAGCTTCGTGGCTCGTATATGCCGGATAAGTACGGCGATGTGGTTATTCCGATGACTATTATTCGCCGTTTTGAATGTGCGTTGGAGCCGACGAAACCTGCCGTGGTTGCTAAGTTTAAGCAAGATCCGTCGTATCCGGCAAAGGCGATGCAGCGTATTTCCGGATATCAGTTCTATAATACGAGCGACTATAATTTGAAAGAGCTCTGCAATGATCCGGATCATATTGCGGCGAATTTCAGGGAGTACTTGAACGGGTTTTCCGCGAATGTCCAGGACATTTTCCATGAGCTGAACATGGATGATCACATTAAGAAGATGGACAAGGATGGTTGCCTCTATTCTGTAGTGAAGGCGTTCTCTGAGCTGGATTTGTCCATCGAAACGTTTGATAGCATCAAGATGGGGTATATTTTTGAAAATCTGATTGGTCGCTTTTATCAGAATGTGGATGCCGGTCAGTTTTACACGGGCCGAGATATCATCAAGCTGTTGGTTTCTCTTCTGCTGGCAGAGGGATGTGATGATATTTTCGATGATGGCAAGGTTATTACCATCGGAGATCAGGCTTGCGGAACAGGCGGCATGCTTTCCACGGGGTATAGTTATATAAAGCATTTTAATCCGACAGCTGATGTCCGCCTATTTGGACAGGAGCTTATGGGTCAGTCCTATGCAGTCGGCCTGGCTGAAATGCTGATCAAGGGACAGAACGCAGAGAATTTCCGTCATGCGGATACGCTCAAGGAAGATTGTTTCCCGGATGTTAAGATGCGTTTTATGATTGAAAATCCGCCGTTCGGCACGCCTTGGTCTGGCGCGGATGCAAAAGACGGACAGGAAGACGCTGTTAAGAATGAGTATGCGAAAGGTTTTCATGGTCGCTGGGGCGCAGGGCTTCCCGGTGGTGGTGACTCGCAGCTTCTGTTTATGCAATCTGCTGTGGCGAAAATGGATGATCAGCATGGTCGAGCGGCGATTATTGAGAATGGATCTCCCCTGTTCACCGGCGGAACGGCGTCTGGGGAGTCGCAGGTGCGCCGCTGGATTTTAGAGCAGGATTTGATTGAAGCAATCATTGCGATGCCCGTAGACTTGTTTTACAATACTGGAATTGCAACATACGTATGGCTCTTGTCCAAGAATAAGCGTCCTGAACGTAAGGGAAAGATTCAGCTGATCGACGCAGCGCAGATTTTCCATAAGTTGCGGAAGCCGTTGGGTAATAAGAAGAATGAGTTCTCGCCTGAAGACAGGGCTGCAATTACGAAGTTGTATGCCGATTTTGAAGAGAATGAATATTGTAAGATTTATCCGAATACTGAGTTCATTTATCGTGAGTATACCGTAATGCAGCCGTTACAGCGCAGTTATGGTTTCACAGAAGACCGTATTCAGAATATGCTTCAGGCTGGTGCGCTGAAATCCCTTTGGGATGATGCGAAGGTTGCTGAACTCGAAGAGAAAGGCACGACGGCGAATGCTAAGGAACAAAAGGCTCTTGAGGATTTTTATACCACAAAGCCTGTCTATGATGCAGTTCTGGAAAAGCTGAACGGGGCCGTTTCAGAAAAGAAATGGCTGAGTCCTGAAGCGTTTGCGCCGGTGCTGGATAGCGTTTTGGCGGGAATGAATATCGACAAGAAGTTGGTTGATAAGGTTTTGGACGGGCTTTCCGTCATGGACAAGGAAGCTGTAATCCAGCGGGAAACAAAGGGCAAGAATAAAGGCGAAATCATTTATGATAAAGCCTCTAAGGATACGGAAATTGTCCGTTGGGATGAGACCATCGAAGATTATATGGCGCGTGAAGTTCTTCCCCATGTGCCCGACGCTCAGTGGTTCTGGGAAGAGAATGTCGGCGCGAAGAAGCCTGTAATTAAGACTGGTGCTGAGATTCCGTTCACGAGATACTTCTACAAGTATGAACAGCCTGAAGCCAGTGAAGTGCTGGCTGAGAGATTCAGTGCTTTGGAGAGCAACGTGGATGAGCGTATTCGTAAGCTGTTCGGAAAGGCTTGATGGTGATGTATATGAGAGAAATGAAAGATAGTGGGTTGCCATGGCTTGGAAAAATACCAAGTGAATGGCGATACATCAAATTAAAAACGTATTATTCCTTTGAAAAAGGTAAAAATGCTCAAAAGTATACTGTAGATTATATTGGTCAACATGATGGTCAATATCCTGTTTACAGTGGTCAAACTGAAAACAATGGTGTTATGGGCACAATTGATTCATTTGATTATGATATACCAGAATGCTTGTTTTCTACAACTGTTGGTGCAAAAGTAATGACCCCTAAAATCTTATCAGGGAAGTTTAGCCTTTCACAAAACTGCTTGATTATGAAGCAAGTAAAAGAATGCAACAATCATTTTATGTTTTATTATTTGCATCCGCTTTTTGACTATGAAAAAGGCTCAATCCCATCATATATGCAACCATCATTGAGGGTAGAAGACTTGAAAAAATATGGTTTCTTTATCCCTGATATTTTTGAGCAGAAATGTATTGCTGATTTCCTCGACTCTAAATGTGCCGAAATCGACGCTCTTTCCGCTGATATTCAGTCCGAGATTGACACGCTGGAAACCTATAAGCGGTCTGTTATCACGGAAACTGTGACAAAGGGTCTGGATAAGACTGTGCCGATGAAGGACAGCGGGATTGAGTGGGTAGGCGAGATTCCTGCTAACTGGGTTATGCAACGTGGGAAATATGTATTTGAGCAGAAATCAGATCGAGGGAACTCAAAGTCATTGGTATTGCTTTCTCCTACACAGAATTATGGCGTTATTCCGCAGGATTTGTATGAAGAATTGTCTGGGTTTTCGGCTGTCAAGCTGAATGAAAAGACTGATCTCAATTCTTTGAAAACTGTTCATAAAGGTGCGTTTGTTATCAGTTTGAGAAGTTTTCAAGGTGGTTTTGAATATAGTGAATATGAAGGCGTGGTATCACCTGCATATCAGGTGTTTTATCCTACTATTCCTGTTTGCGATAGATATTATAAATATCTCTTTAAGACTCAGATTTTTATCGATAAGATGAATTCCTATACAATGAGTCTTAGAGATGGTAAAAATATCGCATTTGCAGATTTTGGTCGTACTTATATTCCGATTCCGCCTGTGGATGAGCAGACAAGGATTGCAAATTATCTTGATGATATTTGTACGCAATTAAATGATGTTATTATCCAGAAGCAGGAGCAGCTTGCTGTCTTGGCAAATTATAAGAAGTCTGTAATTTTTGAGTATGTAACTGGGAAGAAGGAGGTATCATATGGCAACATTTAAAGATGTCACAGAGCAGTTTCTTAATGGTGCAGTAGAAGGTTCTTCTTCTGGACAAGGAAACTTGAAGATCAAGGGTGATGTTCTTGTTCATTACTACACACCTATTTTGGAACGGTATGGCGATAAGTACATCTTGAATATGGCACGTTATTCTCTTGTTACGGGTCGTTTGCAGAAACAACTGAAGGAAATGATTTCTGAAGATCAGCTCGTTATAGTAAAACGTGTTCCAGAAGGATACAAAGGTTCCTTAATAGATTTTATCGAAGGAACGGAGGATTAGCATATGAACGATATTCTTTCTGAAAAGCAATATCAGCATGAGATCATGGACTATTTGCAGTCTGTGAACGGGTATCGTATCCGTAAGGATAGCAATTTCGACCGTTACTATGCAATGGATCATGAGATGCTGTTTGAGTTCTTGAATAAGTCTCAGCCTGATGTTATGGCTGAACTGTATAAGATTTTCAAGACAGATACGGAGAATACGATTGTCTCAGTGATTAACGAGACAGTGACCGCCAGCAAGAATTCTCTTGTGGAGACGTTGAAAGGCGGTATCGAGATCAGCAATCGTCATCTGGACTTGATGTACACGAAGCCAGCAACTACGTTCAATAAGACGTTGAATCAGCGGTAT
>CAJOPP010000588.1 GCA_905236365.1 uncultured Lachnospiraceae bacterium | reverse complement strand
TTTATCCAGCCTTCCTGACCGGCAACATTTCCCTTAAGAGCAAGCAGCAGCATCATGCGATTGTCTTCCTGACGAGTCGTATTGGAATTTCCTGCAGCCACAGTTTTTCCCAGCTCAAACTTTTCGTCAGAAACCTTCCCGTCCGTTCGTCGACAGATTTCTTCCTTAAGCATTCCTGTTACAATTTTTATAAAATAATTCTTAAAAACATCAATATCAAAATCAGTGATGGCCTCGTATTTCGTACAATCCTGTTTGAGCAGTGCCTTTGCAATCTGAGCATCTGCTTCAATAGTAAAACCTGCATTCGAATAATCAAAATCATAGAAAAAACATTTCTGCGGAATCGAATGTAAAAACTCGGAATTAATCATCTGATCCACAAGTGACACAGAAAAATCACAGCGCTCATTCATCATGGCAGTAAATTCATGATTTATAAGACGGCAGATATCCTCACCCAGAATCCAAAGCTCCCGCTGCATATAACGCGGATAACGATCTGGCTGGCGGAAATTGTAATCCTTAATTTTCTTTCCACTCACATCCTGACTCACAGGCAATTCGCCGTTCATAATCGACTCAACTTCAACTCCAAATACTTCGGCAAGTTTAGGAAGTACTGTCACATCCGGGCAACCTTCACCACGCTCCCACTTTGAAACAGCCTTGTCGGTTACATTACATTGTTCTGCAAGTTCCTTTTGAGTCAGTCCCTTTCGATTTCGTAATTCATAAATCAAAAATCCAGTTTTTTCTGCATTCATAATAATTCTCCTTAGCAGTTTCCCGCTTACATTCAAAATCGTAACACGGAAGCCGCAGTCTGTAACCCGACGTGTAGTTTAACAGAGTAGAATTCTAAGTAGAGTTCTACTACAAAACAGTCGCCTTTGCAGCCAAATCCCTAAATTTCTACACATAACTCTACTTAAGCATAACATGAATACTGTAACTTTCAATAAAATTTCAGTTATTTTGCTGATTTTTTTCTATTATATTTTTGATATTATTTATAAATTATGAAAAATAATTCTTTTTTATTAGCGTTTATGCTAATATTTGCTGCAACTACAATATTTGGCTGCAACAAAAAAACTGAAATTAAGGAAATTACAAAAATGGAAGAAAAAACTTTTCACTCAAATCCAATCATCAAAGACATCTATACCGCAGACCCTGCACCTATGGTTTACGGTGACACACTTTATCTTTACACAACTCATGATGAAGACCAGCTTGAAAACAACTTTTATACAATGAAAGACTGGCGTTGTTATTCAACAAAAGACATGGTCAACTGGACAGATCACGGAAAAATCTTCTCTCTCGACGATATTTACTGGGCAGATGACAGAGCCTGGGCTCCTCAGTGTATTGAGCGCAAGGGCAAATTCTATCTTTACTGCCCTGTTCACAAAAAGAACGGCGGAATGGCAATTGCTGTAGGTATTTCAGATAATCCTGCAGGTCCATTCAAAGACATCACCCACCCTCTTATTGATGAAGGCGACTGGAATGATATCGACCCTACAGTTTTTATTGATGATGACGGGCAGGCTTATCTTTACTTTGGAAACCCTGAATTGCGCTATGTACTTTTGAATGAAGATATGATTTCTTACAATAAAGAAGTTGGCATTCAGAAAGTTCCTATGACAGAAGAAGCTTTTGCTAAAGGAAGTCACGACACTGGAACAACTTACGGCGAAGGTCCATGGTTCTACAAACGAAACGGACTTTACTATATGGTTTATGCAGCATTTGCAGAAGGTGAAAAACGTAACGAGCATCTTGCCTACTCAACCTCTAAATCTCCAACAGGTCCATGGACTTACGGCGGAGTTTTGATGGAAGAAGGTCCTTGTTTTACAAATCATCCTGGTATCGCTGATTTTAAGGGTCATTCTTATTTGTTCTATCATACAGATGAACTCCCAGGCGGAAGTCTTTTCCATCGCAGCGTTTGTGTTGTTGAATTCAAATACAATGATGACGGTTCAATCAGCACAATTTCAAAATGCGATGGTGTAAATAAGATTTAAAAACATAAAATTCAAAAACTATTGCAAATCAACGTTTAAAACGATAATATAGTAGAAACGACAAAGAGGTCGTAGATAAAATCCTTGAAAACAACAGGGGTTCTGTCTACGACCTCTTTTTTTGTCTGGAGGTTTTTATGTGTGGTTTTGTAGGATGCTTTGATTTGAACTCAGGTAGCGCGCCTATTGCAGAAGGCTTGAAAGAAGAACTTCGTTCACAAGTTCTTGAAATGAGTAAAAAAATCAGACACAGTGGTCCAGACTGGAGCGGTGTTTATACCGGTAATAATGCAATCTTAAGCCATGAAC
>CAJOPP010000587.1 GCA_905236365.1 uncultured Lachnospiraceae bacterium | reverse complement strand
TTTGAACATGATAAACTCAAAATCAATTCCAGTTACAACAACAGTGTTACCATTGATGTAATTCCGGGACACTTTGCTACCAATCACTCACACATTACCCACTATATTGATATGACGATTTTAAAATCCAGTCAGGTCATGGCTCAATCTGCCGCCAAATCCATTGCTGGTGAATATGTGGCTTCAACTGTAATCGATACCATTATCTGTATGGATGGAACAGAAGTAATTGGGGCATATCTTGCAGAAGAATTGACCCGCTCCGGAATCATGTCCATGAATCAGCACAAGACCATGTATGTTGCCACTCCGGAATTTAATTCCGTGGGACAAATGATCTTTCGGGATAATCTCCAACACATGATAAAAGGTAAGCACGTCCTTCTTTTGCTGGCATCAGCAACGACCGGACGTACCATCGAGCGAAGCGTGGAATGTATCAACTATTATGGAGGTATCATTGCAGGTATCTCAGCTATTTTCTCTGCGAATAAGATGATTGCCGGTCAGACGATACACACTTTATTTAAGATTGAGGATATTCCTGAATACAAAACCTATCCTCATAATCAATGTCCATATTGCCAATCCGGTAAGAAGATTGAAGCAATTGTGAATAGTTACGGATATTCTAAATTATAATATACAGATTGAATGTACGTTGAACATGTTAATTATATAGGAGACGAAGTTCCTATATAATAAGAAAAGCCAGAGACGATATCTCTGGCTTTTCTTATTCACATCTTATGTGAATGATCCATCTTCTATCGACAACTTAAATATACATCATCCAGTGCACGATTTCCCCCAAAAATACTATAAT
Organism: uncultured Lachnospiraceae bacterium; assembly: GCA_905236365.1. GTDB lineage: Bacteria > Bacillota > Clostridia > Lachnospirales > Lachnospiraceae > CAG-590. Next base: position 4,219 of record CAJOPP010000587.1, on the reverse strand, counting down.
GGAAATCACGCTCGTAATATAAATAAATACCTCTTCCATCCTCTTCTTCAATGCTCTCATCTTATTACCCAGTCCTTTCTAAATCTGTGTCCTTTTGTTCTTCAATGTTAATTTTTACCAATACACACTCAAAGAGTACGGTTGCCGAATAACCCACAAACCGCAACTTGTTATATACAGATTATCACAAGGTTTTGACAAACTATGACAAATAGCATTATATTTTGTATCTATTCAGCAGGCTGAACAGATACGATGGCAGGCATGGTGCTGATGCACATTCCAATATGCCTGTTGCATCGTAAATTCAAGACTCGCTCGCGAGTCTTGGCGCGGGATTTGCGTCAGCTATGCTGACATATTTCATATGCAAAGACTGGATTAAAAAGAATATCTTTTAGAACAAAAATCCCCGGCAAATGTCTTCTTTAATACGATGTATTTACAATTGGAACCCCAATTTTTACATACGTTTTATCCCGATCTTCATCATAAGACATGACAATTTGTACATTTATTTTTTTACCATTCAGCTCCAGATAAGAATCTTCTAATTTGGTATACCCATATACTGTAACAATCTCATTTTTCATAATGGAGTCCACTTTCTTTGCCTGGATCAGATCCAATATGTGATTTGTCAGCGTTTCCCGATCTGTGGTCTGAAGATTTCCCTCTTTCTCCATAGCAACTTCCAGAGTGACCTTTCCATCCACTCCAATCTCTTCATATGTCCGCTTCATTTTCTGATAAAGAGAAACAACATCTTCTATTTTTTCTTTTGTCCTTATCTCCATTACAATGTATTGCTCCGGTTCTGAAGGATTCCCTAAAATACTGATGACCTGCAGTGTGGTTACTGCATGCTTTCCCTCTTTTATCAATACTTTCTTTTCAAATTCTTCTCCATTTCCATCCTGAAAGGTATAACCATCGGTAATTCCCAGCTTATATGCCAGATTTTCCAACATTTTTTCTTTGGTAGCCTCCGACAGTTTCATCGTTCCAAAATATCCATATCCGCTGATAATCTCCTCCTGTGCCGTATCCTGTGCCACAGAAAATGCCGTCACAATCCGGGATTCCTTTTGTAATTTTTCCTGATAATTCACATAAATCTGTATGGCTACAATGCTCCATACAACCATTAATACACTTATTTTTATTTTTTTCGTCACAAAAAATGCCCCCAATCCTTTTTTTATAGGATTGACGGCATTTTCAAATTTATACATCGAAAATATGATTTATGGTAAGCCCGCTATTCAGAAAGGCTGACGATTCTGCATCTGCACTCTGCTTCTTCCTACGGAGCCGTTGCAACAGGTTCGAGTTCACCAGCACTGCCAGATATCCAATGAATAGCAGGAAAAACAAAAATCTTCCAATCATCTCAAATAAATGTTTACTCTACGTTATAGCGGAATATTCCCATGCTTTTTATAAGGACGGTTGATCTGCTTTGTTTTCAAGACATCTAACGCTGCAAGAATCTTTGTCCTGGTCTCATCCGGACGAATAACCTCATCCACAAAACCACGCTTGGCTGCAATATATGGATTCAAGAACTTTTCTTCATATTCATTCACCAGCTCCTGACGCTTTGCCTCCGGATCCTCTGCTGCCTGAATCTGCTTACGACCTACAATATTGATGGCGCCTTCTGCTCCCATTACGGCGATTTCGGCAATCGGCCATGCAAACACAATGTCCGCTCCCATCAATTTGGAGTTCATGGCAATATAAGCACCACCATATGCTTTACGCATGATCAGAGAAATTTTAGGCACGGTCGCCTCCGAATAAGCATATAACAGTTTTGCACCATGCCGAATGATTCCACTATGTTCCTGCTCAGAACCAGGCAAAAATGCCGGCACATCAATCAGGGAAACCAACGGTATGTTAAAACAGTCGCAAAAACGAATAAATCGCGCCATCTTATCAGAGGCATCAATATCCAGCGAACCTCCTTTAAAATTTGCCTGATTGCAGACAAATCCGATAGTGCTGCCCTCAATTCTTCCAAATCCAATCACTGCATTCTTTGCCCAATTCTTCTGCACCTCAAAGAAACTATCCTTGTCAATCATTGCCTGAATGACATCATGTACATCATAGCTCTTCTTCTTATTGTCCGGAACAATATTGACCAGATATTTGCATTGATCAACACTTTTTCCCTCTTTTACCGGCAATGGAGACTGGTTATTATCCGGCAGGTAGGATAACAATTCTCTTACTCCGCCTAAGCAGTTCCTCTCACTTTTATACAGAAAATGTGCCACACCGGATTTGGTGGCATGTGCCATAGCACCTCCCAATTCCTCCGCTGTCAATTCTTCCCCAATGACCGTTTTTACGACCTGCGGTCCGGTGATAAACATCTTACTGATCTCGTCAACCACAAAAATATAGTCACAAATTGCAGGGGAATAACAGGCTCCACCAGAACACGGTCCAAGGATCACCGCAATCTGCGGAATCACTCCTGATGCAATGGTATTACGTTCAAAAATTCCGGAATAACCGCTTAGAGAATCAATTCCTTCCTCAATTCTTGCTCCACCGCTATCATTGATTGTAATAATCGGACACTTCATTTTCAGTGCCATATCCTGAATATGCACAATTTTACGGGAATGATATTCCCCAAGACTTCCACCAATAACCGTAAAATCTTCTGAAGATGCAAACACAGTTCTTCCATTGATCTTCCCATATCCTGTAATGACACCATCTCCCGGTACCCGTTTTTTATCCAATCCAAAATCATCAATTCTGGATTCTGTCAGGTCATTAATCTCAACAAAGGTTCCTTCATCAAATAATATATCCAACCGTTCTCTTGCTGTTAATTTTCCTTTCTCATGCTGTTTATCAATCGCAGTCTGTCCACCTCCCAGCTGTGCCTTACTGCGACGATTTTCTAAATCTTCGATTGCCTCATTCCAATTCAATATATGAACCTCCCTTTTCTTTCTGTTTCAAAACTCATAAAACCATTCCATTATACACCATTTTTGTGATTCTGTGAACTCCCCATCATTTAAAGAATCGTCATGGGTAACAGTGAATACAAAGGATGAACCGTTACAAATTCTCGAATTTTTGAACCCGAGTTCATAATTTTGAACATTCGTTCAAAATTCCCCTCCAAATTATAACAAAAATTCAAAATAATTCATAAGAAGTTCAGAATAGTTCATCGGGAGTTCATTGCATTTCAAAATTTATTTTTCTATAATAGAGTTAAGTAATTACTTAACTTATTTCTTATTGTCTTATCATAAGACACGCCACTGTCCGCTTCGATCTTAAATGGGCAGTGGCATTTCTTAACGCTATGTGCTGTATTTTATTGTAATATCCGACAGACTGCATGAAATAGACTGATACTCTCCAAAAATTATCATATCGCATCTGACATCCAATAATCCAGATATTCTTCCGCATCTTGCCTTGAGCGGAATATATGTATTTCTTTTCCTTCTTCATACTGCTCCAACAGCTGATATATCTGAGGTAGCTTTCTCTTTGGAAAATCAATATGATCCGTTATAAGATAAAGCGGCGAAATTCCTTTTTCCTTCATATCACTTACCACCAAGTTAAGAAGTTCTCCTGCTATACCTTTTCTCCGATGGGCTTCTTCCGTATATACGGCACACACATTGGGCCTCAAATCCTTTCTGTTATGAAAGTCATTGTCTATAACTCCCAGACCTCCCACAATTTCGTCAGCATGCATGCAGAGGTACCAACCGTTTTCTGTTCTGTTCTCAATATATGCATTCAAGATATGCTTCTTTAGGTACACCCCATTTTGTGTGAAACCATACTGCTGCAGTATCTTTTAATTCCGGCTTTTCTCTTAATGTAAAATATGTGTATTTCGTGTTAGCGTTGATCATTTTGTCCTCCAGGCTTATACACGAGCCAAGCTTGTTTGAGTTCGCATATGAGCCACCAATCAGGTTTGAAAGTTTCACACTTGCTATCTCCTCAACTTCGCTTAACCGTGTAGAAGTCAACTTTTTCTGCATATTACAATCGGCCGGACATATGCCCGGCCGACATTCATTTGAATTCAGCATTATTTTTCTTCAAAAAATCTATATTTCTGCCATACTCCAAGGCAGTTTCCATGTCGTTATTCTGAAAGCTTTCAAATAATTCTTCCGGTATCCTGCCGGGGCGAGTCCTCTCATAGATTGTG
>CAJOPP010000586.1 GCA_905236365.1 uncultured Lachnospiraceae bacterium | reverse complement strand
CATTTTCATTTTAAACTACATCCTTTCTATCCTTTTTAATTATCATCTTATGATTTTGTCAAGTTAGGGACAAAAAAATTATAATCCACCATTACGCACAAAGTGTTATCAACACTGAAATTATATCATTTACCACAAAAAATAGCAATACTCCCTAAAAAATGTATTCACAGCGTTTATGGAAAAATCGGTTCAATACTATTTTAAATTTTCTTTTATTTTTTCCTTTTTCTCCTGTACTGTGAGGGGGGCATTAAAAACCTTTCTTTAAAATGCCTTTCAAAATTTGCATAATCACAAAAACCTGATTCAAAGCATATATCTGTAACTGTCATATCTGAATACTCAAGCAACTTTTTTGCATAATCGTATCTTATTGTATTCAGATACTCCTTAAAACCCACACCGCACTCTTTTAAAAAAATACTGCTCATATAGGATGGTGTTACCGCTGCGTCAGCTGCAATATCAGAAAGCCTTATGTCATTTCTGAAATTATTCTGAATATAAAGCATCGCCTTTTGTACTTTTGACATATAACCATGCCTGTGAGTGTTGTTTATCCTACATATTTTCCCAAGAATACTGTTTAACAAATAAAAGCTATACTCATCATCATTTTCGGAAGAAGCAAGATTAAGCTCATGCATAACTGCAGCAAGATACCCTGCATCCTCATCAGAAAGCATAACACTGTCCGAATTAAAAACCGTAGAAAGCTTAAACAACATATCGCTGTCACATACTTCCCCCATAAACATAAGCGTAATAACCTGCGAGCCATCCGTTATTACCTTATGAAAGTTTGTCGGCGTCATAAAAAACAACATATTTCTATCTATCTTCTGTTCGACACCGTCTATTATATAACTTCCGCTTCCAGATATAATCAGTTCAATTTCATAAAATTCATGCCAATGTGTTGGATAGCTGCTGATATTCTTTTCTTTCACCATTATTTTTTCGTTTTTTATCTTCTGCAATCTTGTATATCTTTCTATCATAATCTATCACCCAAAAGAATTATACTTCAAAATCGTAAAAAAAGCAATGCTTTTTAATAAATTTACAATGCATGTATATAAAAAAAGTGATATACTATCGCCATAAAATAAAAAAGGAGACAAAGTATAATGAAACTGTTTATTGATACCGCAAATATTGAAGAAATCAAAGAAGCCAATGAACTTGGCGTAATATGCGGAGTTACCACAAATCCATCACTAATCGCAAAAGAAGGTAGAGATTTTAAGACTGTAATTGACGAAATCACCTCCATTGTAGACGGACCAATATCCGCCGAGGTAATAAGCCTTGATGCAGACTCAATGGTAGAAGAAGCCATACCTCTTGCACAGATGAATAAAAACATCGTAATCAAAATACCTATGACCGCAGAAGGGCTGAAGGCTGTGAAAAGACTTAGTGCTATGGGTATACATACGAATGTAACATTGGTTTTTTCGGCTTCTCAAGCACTTCTTGCTGCACGTTCAGGTGCAACCTATGTAAGTCCATTCATAGGCAGACTTGACGATATAAACTCTGATGGAATGGCATTAATTTCCGATATTGTCGATATTTTCAATGCACATGCAATCAATACAGAGATTATATGTGCAAGTATCAGAAACCCAAATCATGTTACAGAAGCTGCAAAGATCGGCGCAGATATTGCAACTGTCCCATATAGTGTAATTATGCAAATGCTGAAGCATCCTCTTACCGATGCCGGAATAGAAAAATTCTTAAAAGACTGGGAGCGACATTTAAACAGATAAATTAAAACGGGTCATATATAACAAAACATCAAAATAGTAATTTCTGAAGTTTGCGAATATGTAAACTTGGAAATTTCTTATTTTGGCCGACTATTCAAAAAAACATATGGATTGGATAGCCGTTTTTGAATTGTTCCGCATTTTGAAATTTTTGATGAGATTAATCGCTGCCTTTCTGAACATATTAAGGCACTGCTGCACTTCTTTACTTGTAATTCTACACCAATCCTCTTCAAAATGAACATCAAGCAACCAATGCATAGTTTCAACTGACCATTCCATTCTCGCATGATGAAGCAATTCCTCCGGTGTCAGTTCCCGGCTTGACAGATAATAATGCCACTCATCTGAAGTCCCTTTCTTTGTGATAAATTCAGAATGTATTGCTCCAATCGCCTTCAGGTTTTTCCATTCTTTCTTTTGATCAAGCCATGCTATTTCGGTTGTTACATAGGCTGTTCTCGTTTCTATTCTGCCTCGATTTTTTTCATTTTTTGATATAGTGTGCATTGTTTCGCGCAATTCTCTATCCTGTACGAAATCCGCGATGTTCTTCTTTAGATTTGGGTGATTATCCTTTACGCAGAGCAAATAGTCCGCTTTTTGATCTATGATGATTTCCGCAGTCTCTTTCTGACAATTCAGCGCGTCTGCAACGACCATTTGCCCATTGAGTTTCACTTCCTTTAAAAGCTCTTGTACCGCGCTTATTTCATTACTCTTATCATCGGTACAACGCTGTGCCAGTGTCAGTCCGAGCTCGCTTACTTGTGCGCTGATGATATGAAGCGGGCTTTTAATCTTCTCTATTTTTAGTGTTGAGCAGATAGTTTTTCCGTCCAGTGAAATCGTCATATCTCCGGATTTTTCGGGCATAAACGAATAAACCCAATCGACAAAGCACCGATTAAGCGATTCGGGTCTGACATACTTCAATAGACTCAATATCCAATAATAGCAGGGCACATGATTGATTCCAAAATTCTCCTTTAAAAATTTGCTTACTCTGTCATTTGCCGCCCATTGGTGTATTTGATGGACATTTCTAAGTCCACAGATACTGCCTAAAATTACTATTGTTATAATATCAGGCACACTGCAAAAATAGCCGTCATATTCTTCGTATAGCTCTACATCTTCAAAATATTCTGTTATTCCATTCCTCATGTGTATATTATATCATTAATTTAAACGGATGTAATCCCATTTGAGCATTTTGTAATATAATTGTTGTTTTTGTTACTATATATTTTGAAAATTGATTTCCGTGAGGGATAATACTTACTGAATGGAAAAACAGAGTGTCTAATTACCAGGCACAGTTAAAAATAGTTTTTAACAGATATACAACTGATGAAATAATGGCACAAAGTGTAGCAAAACAAATATTCTTTAGCAAATATCCGATGAAGTATGACAAAAATCAGCTTATTGACAGAATAAAACAAGGCGAAAAGGTAAAGTATCGTTTCTTTTGGGGGCATAAGGATGGTGTTATCAAGGACTGTCTGAGCCAATGGTACAAATGTCGTTTCTGCATAAATGGCAGAATGTTCACATCGGCTGAACAGTATATGATGGCACAAAAAGCATCGCTTTTTAAAGACGGTAAATCATTTGAGATGATTATGGAATCCAATGATCCTCGTCGGTGCAAAGCACTTGGAAGAGAGGTTAAAGGCTTTGATGAAAAAAATGGGATGATGCAAAGTACAAAATTGTATTGGATGCAAATTATCTCAAGTTTTCTCAGAATGATGAACTGAGAAGATTTCTTTTGTCAACTGGGGACGAAATACTTGTTAAAGCAAGTCCGTATGATAAGGTTTGGGGAATAGGAATGTAT
>CAJOPP010000585.1 GCA_905236365.1 uncultured Lachnospiraceae bacterium | reverse complement strand
GTTCAGCCTGACTGAGTGGAAATGCATATTTTATGTGCAACTTGACGAAGCAAAACCAAAATGCATAGTTTTGACCCCGACATCATCCCATCAAGTAAAACCTGTTTTTCCCCTTGTGAATTAAAGAAAAATATAGTATATTGAAATAAGTATGACACAACTCCACCTACTTTTAACAAATGCAGGGGACTTGTTTCGGTACAATATATGACGAAGGCAGGGAGCTTTATATAATAAGCTTGATTTCACCTTGCCAGGAGGAACAGTATGTTAGAAAAAGCCATCGAAATCGCTGTAGAAGCTCATAGAGGACAAATTGACAAAGCCGGGAAAATCTACATTCTTCACCCTATGCGAGTTATGCTCCGTGGTAAAAATGAAACGGAAATGATCGTAGGCATTTTACATGATACCATAGAAGATACGCCTGTCACTTTGGATATGTTGCGATTAGAAGGCTTTTCTGAAGAGATATTGGAAGCAATTGCCTGTATCACCAAAGAGCCGGAAGAAGATTATGGTTGCTTCATCGACCGCGTTCTCACCAATCCTCTGGCAACCCAGGTCAAACTTTATGATATCGAAGACAACCTGAACCGTGAACGCATCCCTTATCCAACCCCAAAAGATACGGATCGTTTTCACAAATATGAAAAATACCACAAAGTTATTTTAAAAAAAATAGAAGAATACCAACAACAGGGACTATTATAAAAAGCTTCCTCTTTTCACCGCCTCAGAGCCGTATTTTTCTCTTATAGAATCCAATGCCATATCTAAGTTTTTCAATTTATCATGACTTTCCATATCAAACAGATTAAGCTGTCTCACTCCATTTTCCGAAACTTTATTAGCAGTCACACCAATCAGTCGGATCGGTGAACCATCCCACAACTCATCAAATAAATCACAGGCAATCTGATAACATTCATCTGTTACATCTGTGGGAGAAAGCAACGTTCGCTGATGCCTCTTCACCTGAAAATTACTGTCCTTTAATTCCACACAGAGCACCGTAGCCTGCACAGAATCCCTGCGCATCCGACTGCATACCGACTCGCATAACCCCATGATTGTATGGTAAGCATCTTCTGCCTCTTTAATATCATAGGGTATTGTGACAGAATTACCATATCCTTTTTGTACTGCTTCTGTGCGATCCTCTAACGTCAGGTCAATTCCATTGGCAAAATTATAAATAACCTCGCCATGACTTTTAAAATGGGATTTTAAAACCGGCAGATCACTTTGTGCAACATCTCCAATAGTATGAATACCAAGTGCATGTAATCTGACCGCCGTGGATTTTCCGACATAAAACAGGTCCTCTACCGGAAGTGGCCACATCTTTTCCTGAATCTCCTCAGGAAATAATGTATGCACCTTATCCGGTTTTGAAAAATCACTTGCCATCTTCGCCAGCAAACGATTCGATGAAATTCCAATGTTTACTGTAAATTCCAGTGTCTCTTTGATCTCCTCTTTTAACCGGTAAGCAAATTCCACAGGATCTCCATATAGCGAATATGTTCCCGTCATATCCAGAAATGCCTCATCAATGGAATACTGATCCACCACCGGTGCATATTTTTGAAACAATTGCATCAATTCCCTGGAGCGTTCCTTATAATACCACATATTCGGCTTATAGGATCGTAATCCCGGACACTTTTTCATTGCCGATACCACCGGCTCGCCTGTCCGCACTCCATATTTTTTTGCCGACTGGGACTTGGCTAACACGACACCATGCCGCTTAGAGATATCACCACCAATAATTGCATCCTGCTCGCGAATGTCCTCAGTCTCCCCGAGCTCCCGCATCCGATAAAGTGCCTCCCAGCTCAAATACGCATTATTTACATCAATATGAAAATATACAGTTCTTTTTTTGTTCTTCATATAATGGTTTTCCTACGCTTTCTCTTGTGTTATAATTAAAGGAGAAGGCTAAATGACGACATCATTTTTAGGATTCCTGCCCACCACCTTCGTTTCACTTTGTGAAGGCGGGGACATCTCCTTCCAATTGTATTTTACAACCCTTTTTGTGCATGTGCAATTATCTTTTTTATAGAATACCGCTTTATCTACAGCCGGCGTTACTGTTCAGACGCAATGTCATTTACTTAAGCCGGACGTTGCCGGATATGTTATATGTTTTCCATTCCGGGCACGAGCTAAAGCATACCTTCGAACTAAGCT
>CAJOPP010000584.1 GCA_905236365.1 uncultured Lachnospiraceae bacterium | reverse complement strand
TATATTGTATGTGCAACTTGACGAATATACTTTGTGAAGCATAGTTTTGACCCCGACATCATGACATTGCGTCTGAACAGTAACGAACTGTTACCAATTATTTAATTTACGCGGTACTAGGTATTGTTATTTTTAGAAGAATACGCTATAATAGAACATATATTCGGTTTGCTGGTCACAATTTATATATTTATTTTGTATTTTTACGATGATTGTGACAGCAGCATAGAAAGGAATTATCAATATGGCATATAGTGCAAAGGATATTACAGTATTAAAGGGATTGGAGCCGGTAAGAAAACGTCCCGGTATGTACATCGGCAATACAGGAAGATCCGGCTTGAATCACTTGGTACAGGAGATGATCGATAATGCGGTGGACGAACACTTGGCAGGTTTTTGTAAGAATCTTTATGTGAGTATCAATGAAGATGGTTCTGCTACGATCATAGATGATGGAAGAGGAGTTCCAGTAGATATTCATGAGACAGAGGGAATTCCGGCAGAGCGTGTTATCTATACGATTCTTCATTCCGGTGGCAAGTTCAATGGCTCCGCTTATAAGATCAGTGGTGGTCTGCATGGTGTGGGTTCGGCAGTAGTGAATGCATTATCTAAGAAACTTATTGTAGATGTTTACCGGGACGGATATTGTTATCATGATCGTTATGAATATGGGAATCCAACGATGAAGCTGGAAGACGGCAATCTTCCTAAGACCAAACTTTCCAGAAAGAAGACGGGTACAAGTGTTACTATTTACCCGGACGACAGCATTTTTGAAACTGTGAAGTTTAAAGCCGATGCAATCAGGCAGCGTCTCAAAGAGACTGCGTATCTGAATCCGGAATTAACAATCACTTTTGAGAATAAGAGGGATCATAAAGAACCGGTCGTTTATCATCAGCCGGGAGGAATTAAGTCTTTTGTGGAAGACCTGGCAAAAGGACTGACTCTTACTTCACCGATTGTGGAATTTCAGGGGGAGAAGGATGGAATCGAAGTGGTAGCAGCTTTTGTAATGACGGAAGACGGAGATGAGAATATTATCGGATTTACCAACAACATCACCAATCCGGAGGGTGGAACGCATATTACCGGATTCAAGAATGCCTATGCAAGACTGATCAATAATTATGCCAGGAACGAATTGGGATTACTAAAGGAAAAGGATAGTAGCTTAAGCGGTGCGGACATCCGATCCGGAATGCAGGCAATCATTTCCATCAAACATCCTGATCCACAGTTTGAAGGTCAGACCAAGACAAAGCTTTCCAATCAGGATGTGGTCAAAGTTGTGGATGACATCGTGAAAGAACAGCTAACTGTATTTTTTGACCGTAACTACGAAGTCCTCAAAGAGATTGCAGATCGAGCACTTGCACTTTCCAAAAAGAAGGCATTAGAGAAATCCAAGATCAATCTGAATAAGTTCTCTTTTGAGGGGAATGGAAAACTTGCAAAACAGGAATCGAGTGATGCATCACTTTGTGAAATTTATATTGTGGAGGGAGATTCCGCAGGAGGTACAGCAAAGACTGCCAGAGATCGTAAGACACAGGCAATCCTTCCTTTGCGTGGTAAGATCCTGAATGTTGAGAAAGCACCAATCAGCAAGGTATTGGATAATGCAGAGATCAAGGCGATGATCAATGCTTTTGGCTGCGGTTTTTCCCAAGGCTATGGCAATGATTTTGATATCAGTAAGTTAAAATATGACAAGATCATTATTATGACGGATGCCGATGTGGACGGAGCCCACATTGCGACATTGATGCTGACTTTTTTATACCGTTTTATGCCGGAATTGATCACGGAAGGACACGTGTATATTGCTAACCCGCCATTATATCGTGTCGGTAGCAAAAAGAATCAGACTTATCTCTATTCGGATGAAGAACTGAACAAATATCGAAAGACACACAAAGCCGGGTTTGAGATTCAACGTTACAAAGGATTAGGCGAGATGGATGCCGAACAGCTTTATGAGACAACCATGAATCCTAAGACAAGAATGTTAAAACAGGTGTCCATTGGAAGTCCTGCCGAGGCGAATTCTATTACCGGTATTCTGATGGGTACAGAGGTTGCACCGAGAAGAGAATATATTATCAGTAACAGCAAAGATGCTGTGTTGGATATTTAATTTGCTGAAATCTCGTCGTTTTCCGTTGCCGATGCATCTACATCGACTTCATCAGACGGCAAAATTACATTTGAAATGGGAAATGAATCTTGAACAGGGAGCTTTTGAACAGCCTTCAGGAGGGGTGACTATTCCTGCTCAGTTATAAGCCTTCGGCAGATTGTAGTACCGGACTTAACGTTGACGGAATGCAATAGTAGATTATGAGGTCAATGAAGCTGGCAGTTGTGGACTTTATAAAATGAGCAGTTCAATTTGGATTCGGTGAAAATATATATCTCAGACAGAGATGACCCCCGCCTCTAAGCAAAGCGTAGGCGGGGGCAGGAAACTTGTCTCAGGCGGGGTTCAATCTCC
>CAJOPP010000583.1 GCA_905236365.1 uncultured Lachnospiraceae bacterium | reverse complement strand
CATCAATGATGGCAAGCGTTCATTCTCGGTCCAATTTGATCTGATTAAAGAACTGTTCCCTGAGAAGCTGGAGATTCCCAATATCTCGAAAACTGAGTGGGGAATTCTTCGGAAGATTAAGTCATTTACCAAATTAAAATCATTGGATGGAGTGAGGAGTAAAAGGGGTGAATTGGACTTATCCCTGCTGAATGGGTATATTACCAAAGAGCAAACAAAATATCGCTTGGTAAGGGGGAATATGATATCTTCCTCTGGTATCACATCAGATAATGGCGAATATGTTTTGCCGGATTTTCTGAATGTAAAATCTATCGAATACATCAATAATGATTTTGGTCGCATTCGGCTAATATGTCAGCAGATCTCCAATACCGCCTCGTCAATTCGTCTACAATTTTGCTACTGTCTACCGACGGACATATTGGGTAATTCCTGCAATTATATTTCAGCTGATTCCGATACCCTGAGAAAATTGAACATTATTCTGAATAGTCCCTTATTGAATTGGCGTTTCAGAATAACTAGTTCCAATAATCATATCAATAATTATGAATTAGATGAATTACCCATTGTCGATTTGGGAAGTGTGGACGGGGATAAAGAATTTGAATCAAGGGAAGAGTTAAATGCTTATGTATGTGGGTTATATGGCCTAAATAAGAAAGAAACAGACTTTATATTGAGTTATGAAAATATATAATCACGAAGTTTTCAAGATGGGCAAGTATGAAGCTGAGCTTGCCAAACATATTCCTGAAGGAGGTAACTGGAAAGACATCCCCTTGGACTTTGATGATGTCCGTCTTGAGAGCATTCGCAAAACCGGAGGAAGAACAACTTATTATGGACGGCTTCGGTGGGATAAGCCAAGTTATACAATAGCAACGTATTTTAATCGTGTGGGGAATGGATGTAATCTTCATCCAGAACAGATGCGTGTGCTCTCTAATCGTGAGGCGGCACGCCTTCAATCCTTTCCGGACGATTTTGTGTTTACTGGTTCAAAGGCATCACAGTATAAGCAAATCGGTAATGCTGTACCCCCACTCCTTGGTAGATTCGTTTCTTCCCTAATTAAACCATATTTGACCAGTTATAATTTTGTGGATTTATTTGCTGGATGTGGTGGACTTTCGGAGGGTTTTCTTATGAATGGCTTCAACCTCATTGCTGCCAATGAATTCGATAAGAATATCTTCTCCACCAACATCTATAACCACGCTAAATATGCAGACGAAGATGCGTTCATACTCGGCGATGTAACACAAGATGATGTGAAGAATCGGATTATCGCTACTTGTGGAGAAAAGCAGGTGGATGTCATTATTGGAGGCCCACCTTGTCAGGGCTTCTCTACAGCTGGTTGGCGAAATCCGGACGATAAAAGGAATCAACTTTTCAAGGAGTTTGTGTTCCTTGTAAATGCTATACATCCTAGGTTCTTTGTAATGGAGAATGTACTAGGAATCCTATCAATGAGAGGTGGAGATGCCGTAAAGGAAATAATAGAATCATTCTCAGACCTCGGTTATTTTGTCAGCAATCCAATAAAGCTTAATGCTGCTGATTACGGTGTACCTCAAAGGAGAAAAAGGGTGTTTATTATAGGGTGCCTTGATATGGTTACTTTTGAACAACCGAAGCCTTTATTCTCTGAAGATGATTCGCGGCTACCGGATTATGTAACAGTTCGTGATGCAATCGGAAGCTTACCTGTTGTGCCAGACGGTGGAGGTGAGAAAGAGATGGAAGTAGAACTCAATAATCCTTCTCTTTATGATAGGTTAATGAGTAGAGAAATCGATTTCGATACCTTCTACGAGGAAAGCAAAAAAAGAATGGGGCACGTTTAGATGCCCCATTTTTTGTCCACTAAGTCGCAAGCAAAATGCTCAAGTAACATGTCTAAGCACTGATCTGCGCCCATGTAATCGCCTTCATTTATCGCAATGATAATTTCATCTATTTCTGGTTGGTCCTCTTCAAAATGAATCTCATTACGTCGGTTATCTTTCTCCATAAACTCTTCCAGGGATTCGAAGGCCACACGGATATATCTTTCCTGATTCTTCAGTTTGTTTTTACTCTCGAGTGGCTTTTTGATTACCCTAGGGATTGTCGTTTAATGTTTTCAATTTGAGCGAAGCGGCGACTGTTCCCTTGTTCTGGACCGTTTCCTACTCGTCGTTATACCT
>CAJOPP010000582.1 GCA_905236365.1 uncultured Lachnospiraceae bacterium | reverse complement strand
GATTTCTTGAAGGTCGCTGGCAAGGGCTTAAAAGAGGCCTTTCGTTCATTTGTTGCGACCAAACACCAAACAGGCCGAAAGGCCGTCCTTTACATGGATATGTGACTCATTAAGATTACGGTCATTCGGCGTTCGGTGTTGGTCGGGAAAAGTGAAAGGATTGGCCAAAAGACGCAGGAGAATAAACATCAGGGTGCCGGAACCGAACGATAACTTCTCGATGACCATGGGCAACAAGGTCATCGTGAATGCCGTGTTCTCGGACATAGGGTTGGATGACTATTTAGATGGTCTGAAGAGGAATCAAGGAGAGAAGGTATCCAACGAGATCAAGTAATGAAGCAAAGTCAACTTCTAAGTCAAGATTATATATGGATGATAACTACGAAGTAATGTTTGGAATCGTGATACTGTGGTAAAAATATCTGTCCTAGTCCCAATTTTTAACTCAGAGAAATATCTTTTTCAATGTTTAGACAGTATTGCGAATCAGCAATTTACTGATTTTGAAGTCCTCTGTATAAACGACGGATCTACGGACAATTCTGAGAAGATAATTGACATGTTTGTAGCTCATTATAAGAATTTTATCAAGTTGAATAAAGAAAACAGCGGATACGGCGCTTCGATGAATTATGGATTATCTCATGCATCAGGGGAATATATTGCATTTGTTGAATCCGATGATTACATCGAGTCTGATATGTTGCAGTCATTATATTCAGTAGCGACATCAAGACTTGCAGAAATAACAAAATCGGGATATTGGGATCATTACGATGATAGTGATGGCGAAAGAGATGCGATTGCACCGATAATGGATTATATTCATCCCCCGTCAGTTATTTTTAGTGTTCATGATTATGAAAACATCCTAAGTTACTATCACCCATCAATTTGGAGTTCCTTATACAGTGCTAAATTTCTATATGATAACAATATCAGATTCCAAGAGCCTAAGGGTGCGGGATGGGCGGATAATCCGTTCTTCTTTGAAACGATAAACAAAGCAAGACGCATCACATGGGTTCCCAAACCATTTTATCACTACAGACGTACAAATTTGGAATCGTCGTCTTATCTGAAAGATTGCAATGTACCTATAGACAGATTGAATGAAATGTATGATATTGTTGACGAAATGAATATAACAGACATAAATGTTCTCGCATGTCTTTATGGGCGCTCGCTTATGTATGTTCGTGGACTTCTTGAGAATCCATACTTTGATGAAAAGGAGATGCGTCCTAAAATAAGATTGCTGTTCTCTCGCATGGATTATTCTGTATTTGAAAAAAGAGGTTTTAATGACGAAGATAAATACTTTTACCACTACTGGATGAGAAAACATATGCCTTTTAAATCTATAATTAGAAGAAATAAAAAAGAAGCTCCCTCAATTCAAATTCACCATAAGCTTTTGTTTTATAACTGGGTCCAATTTGATGAGAAAGGATCACCCGGAGGGGGCGTTACGAAATACCTTTTCAATTTGATCTCGCATATTGTTAAGAGATACGAAGATGTTGAGGTTTATTTCTTGAGTTCGGGTTATAGATACAATACATCAACAACTGAAACTTATCTTCAAAAAACACGTAATTGTTTTGATGGTCGGGTGTCATCTTTTGAAATTATAAATTCGCCAGTGCCTGCTCCAGCTTACCTCAATTCAAGAAATCCCTTACAATTGTTTGACAATGAGTGTTTGAAATAGATATTTGACGGATTTATTGAAAAATATGGGAAATTTGATTCGATTTATTTTGCAAACCCTGAAGGGTTGACTCTTTCGATAATGGATTTGAAGGAAAAATATTCAGAAACAAAGTTCATACTGGGCCTTCACAATTATATACCTGTCTGTCCAGAAGTATTCTATTTCAAATTACCAGAACAAAAAGTTTGTACTGGAATAATTAATGGGGCAGATTGTTCTAAATGTATCGAATGCAAAGGTGAGCACCTGAAAGATGATTTGGGTTGGAGAATATATTCAACTAATCATAAAAATCACCCTAAAGAGTGGTCTGAAGCGATGGGTTTTGAGAATCTCGAAACGACCATTGTCAAAAACGAGTATCAGGAATACCACAATAGGTTTGTAAGCTTCCTTTCTAAGATGGATTATTGTCTTGCTGTATCGCAACGTGTATCAGAGATTTTCATCAACAATGGTTTTAATAAAGATAATATTCGTGTTAGTTATATTGGTACACTCGTAGCGGATTATCAACGTAGAAAACCGATTAATTATGATCATGATACTTTAAAGATTGTTTATCTTGGCTATGCGAACATTTATGAAAAAGGATTTTCGTTCTTCTTCGATTGCTTGAAAAATTTAGAACATGAATGCGCTTCGAAAATCGAAGTCCGTATTGCTGCGATAGGCTCCAAGAAGTTCGATTATACTTTACTTGATAAATTTAAAAAAGTAACGGTTACTGAAGGATACTCTCATGCAGATCTTCCGGATATACTTAAAGAATCAAATCTTGGTATCATACCTGTTTTGTGGGAAGACAATCTCCCCCAAGTGGCTCTGGAAATGATTGCAAACGGGGTACCGATTCTTGCTAGCGATTTGGGAGGGGCATCAGAATTATGCGAATCGGATTTGTTTAAATTCAAAGGTGGAGACATCGAAGACTTCAATAATCACATTAAGCATTTCTTGAATAATCCTCTGGATTTAGAATCGTATTGGGAATATCATCATGGTTTGACAACTATGGCAATGCACATGGAGGATATGAAAAAATATCTTTTCCATGACTAACCTGACTTTGCTAATAGCGTCAAAGTCAGGCTGTAAACCAATGGATTGATTTTTCAATATCAATGGTCGTTCCTTTGCCGTCCCTGTACATCTCCCCCAGGCGGTTCTTCGACCACGAATCACCGAGAGATGCGGCTT
>CAJOPP010000581.1 GCA_905236365.1 uncultured Lachnospiraceae bacterium | reverse complement strand
GTTTTTACGTTTTCAAACAAGCGGTCCCCCAGGGAATCCTCCACCATGTTGATCTCAATGAAATTCTCAAACAGCCGCTGCCCCACATGGCGGATGATATACGTTTTGCCCACCTGACGCGCCCCGTCGATCAAAAGGATCTTGGTCGAATCAGACTGCAAATGCGCTTTGATCAGGCTTTCGATTTTCCGAAAAAGCATCCCTTGATCTCCTTTGAAATGCACCTGTCATTTATTGAATGACTTTTCAATGCTATTATACAGCAAAATACATGACTTTTCAATGTCATTCACTCGCATTTGTCGTGACTTTTCAACAGGAATCTTTGCCTTTTTCCGACTTTTTGTCTCCCATACGCAAAGATGATGTTTTTCCGATCCGCCTCTTTTCTACGGAAATATTTGGATGCGCATGCTTCATCTAACAGTTCAGATTTATTCTATAAATCGAACAGAAGGGAGCTCCGGTTTTACACCATCCGCCAAAGAGGAATATAACAATACTTTATAATTTCCATGAAGCAAAACCATATTTGTTTGAATCAAACCAATCATTGTCTCCGCATCGCAATTCTCGATATGATTAATCAGCCATGGAGAAATCATGATTTCTGGAACCAGCTTTTTCATAGCATGATGCCAAACATAAAACCGATCACGCAGAAAAAGCACTGCCGCATGGTGAAGAATTCTTGCTTGTTTTCTGATCTCACCGTCATATCCTTTTTCCATCATTTCGAATGCCGTAGCAGCAATCCAGATGGCAGCACGTTCTTCAGCCGTTTTTGCTTCTGACAACATTTCGGCTGTTTGAATGGTGCCTTTATTTGTTGCACGAGTGAAAAGCAAAAAACCAGTCATATTATCTCGTATGAGCTTTTTCCTTTGAATGGCTTCTGTGGTGCTGAGCCAGTCATAACCATAGAAATAATGTCCTTCATAGGGATAGTCAACATGAACAGTTTCAGCTTCGATCTTATCGACATCCTTTGGGAAATAGTACATCCCTCTCTCCCATATTTCATAGACTTTTTCCCATTCAAGCCAAACCCAATCTATCATTTTTCTTGCTCCTTCCAGCTTTTGGTACATCATATGTCATTTTCAACACTGTCACAAATTGCTTCTTCCACATCAATCAACGGGAGCTCAATCATTGCTATTTCATTCATATTGATAATGATTTCCGTCCCCCCTAATTCTATATAATCAAGATAGTCTTCCACAAATCTGTCATCTTCAAAGCCATAAAGAGTGTCAATTTCAGAAATGAGGGAGGAATCCATCTGGAAGTCCATGCTTGTCCGCATGATTTTACCATCGCGATAGTGCGTAATGACTCGCTGCAGTTCATATAAAGAATCCTCATTCCAGCCTTCTTTTTCAGCCGCGTATTGCATTACTTCATAAAACTTAGCAGACATGGTTTCTTGTTTTCCTGGCTCTCCCCATTCTTCGTATGCGATGTAATCCTTCAATGCTTCATAGAGCACCAAGGGAACGCCTCCACAGTTCACGGAAGAGTCCCAATTTGTAAAATCGGGCTGATCACAAGCATCATCCAATAAAAGCAACTGCTTGATATTATTAAGGTTAAGCAAAAGCACTTTATTATTCATACAAGGCACTACAATTCGTTTCATGTTCTGTATCTGTCGATAAACCTGTTGACGAACATTTCCCGTGATTGGGAACCATAAGTGTTTATCTGTTCCAGCAGGGAGAATCCCAATATGCCCCCAGAATCCACAACCTTCTGTTATTTCTTCATCCTCAAACAGAAAATCATTCATAGTAGAAAATTGTGTTTCGAAGAAACCATCTCCGAGGAGGCATCGAGTGCCAGTATGTAGCGCTAAAGCTATATCGCGCAATTCAACGAGTGAAGCATTCTCTCCGCTCTCAATTGCTTTAAGTCGTTCAATGCTATAACCGGTTTCGGAAGCGATTTCTTCGATCTTTTTCCTCAGGACATTTCTGATAGCCCTCAAGCGATTGTGCTGAACCACAGAATTACCCATAAGAATGTCTGGTGTCATTTGCAGATAATCCAATATTTTTCTGATATGGCGTTCAAAATTAGCTTTGCTGTTAACAGTGCCAGAAAGCAGCTTATCAATTGTTGGACGAGAGACGCTTGTTTCCTTACATAGTTTTGCTTTGCTGACACCCATTTCTTTTAGCTGCTCTTCAAGTTTAGCTCCAACGACACTACGCTGGTCAAATAAATCATCATAGGTATACATGGCACTATTCCTCCTTACGAAGAAAGTATATCATAGTTTATTATTTGTGTAAATATATTTTTTGTGATTTTACATATTTATTTTTACATTCAGAGCAAAATCATTTTGATACTTTTATCATCGTCGACTGATGGGTGAGTTACACAATCAATCGCACTTGATATTTCACCTGCCCTAACCGCCCCTCCACGATCCTGTGTCCGAAGTCGAAAACATGGAGTCGTGTGGGCCACACGTTCTTGACCATGTAGCCGCCGATGTAACCGGCCTGGCGGGAAGGCAGGTCGC
>CAJOPP010000580.1 GCA_905236365.1 uncultured Lachnospiraceae bacterium | reverse complement strand
GTTCGTATCAGCCATATCCTCATTATAGTCTAATATCTCCAGAAATACTGATTCCACCATTGCAATTATAGTTCTGCTAACAAGCAGTTCATCGCTAACATTCACCCTTTCATATAAACGTTTCAAAAAATCATCTCTGGTAATCCTTCTTCTATCAAACACCTGTTTTTTTGACGGAAACTTAGTTGTCTTATATTCTTTTCCATCTTTTTTCAATATTATAAATCGATCAAAAGTTTCTAATATCATTTGATAGGCAAGTCCCAATAATATCCTTCCCTTATCACAGTCACCAACTCCGTTCAGAACTTTTCCATAATTATCTTCCAAAGTATTCACCAGTGATTCGCCTAGTGATTCTCTATATTCTACAAATTCTTTGTTTTTACAATCAATTAAGAATTCCGAGAGATAATCATTCAAAAGTTGATTCGTACTATAAGTTGCAAAAACTGCCGCCTGACCTTCATCTTTTCCATATTTATCAAAATCAAGTTCAGAGAGGTCTTTCAGTATTTTCCCATTTTTTGCTTTCGCTTCCACTAATGATTTTACTTCTGTTTCATCCGGATAGAATACTGGCGGGCACAGTTTGTGATTTGAATCTTCGATCCAAAATTTTTTTGGAACAAAAACATTTAATACCGGCTCAATTTGTTTTTTCTGATAAAATGCTGTTGTTTTAAGCTTTAAATACTCACTGTATACTTCCAGATATACTTCCTTCGACATCTCTTTTGTAAAATTAGTTGTATAATACTTTGCCTGAATAATTCTACATGTCTCATCTGTTTTTACAGTTGTTACATCTTCCAAGTATTCACAGCATACATAGTTGGTATCATTCTTTACAAGCTCTTCAATTGCAATAAGATTTTGAAATTCAAATCCTCTTATTCCACCTGATGCATCACGATTTCTTTCTCCAGAGCTACCAATTTGTATCGCAATATCTCGTACATCATTATTGCTACTCATTTATCAAAATCAATCCTTTCTTAAGTGCATAAGCATAGTTAAAATACTCAGTTAAATAATTCCTACTGTTAGTCATAAAGAAATCCTCATTTTTCAGTGTATTACTGATAAACATCTGACTTATTACAATAAATTTCAAGTATCTCGTATGCCTCAGCGTACTCTACCTGACCACTTTTTACTCCCACAGGTCAAGTGGTCAGGTCAAGTGGTCAAGTTTCATCATTCCATATATATCTCTGTTTAGAACTAGTCGGCTTGTCTGGAATAGTAAGCTTAATCTTTTGGGAATCAATCAATGGATTAAGTATTTTATTTCTAAAGTAATCCCTTGAACTAATTTTACAGAAGCTTTGTAACTCAGCTCTCGATCTTGGTTCTCTCAGATATTCCCTAAGTCTCACTAATAAATCAAGACTAATATCTGCCTTAACCTTTGAGTGTTCAAGCACATCATCCTTCTGATTATCATCATCTTGATTTCGCCATACTCCATCTGCACCAACTTGTCCATACTGTCCATATCTAAGCAATTTCAAGTATTTTTCACATCCGCATGCAGAAACAGAAACTCCTCCACCCGTAGCATCTATCTCTGGCAACTCTGCGTTAATTTTTTTGCATTCAGCTTTTATCTTAAGATATCCTCTTCCCCAAGACTCAACATCTCCTGACCTAAAAGATACATCTGCTATTTTAGGATTATGTGGAACAGATTCATGCTTTTCATAAACAGTTATATCTGTAGGAACACGTTTAGACCATTCTCCCATATTGAAGATAACAATCTTATCATCATAAACAGATACCTGTATAGGCACACCTGTCGCATAGTCCTTATGGTTTATAGCATTCAAAAGTAATTCTCTCACAATTGCTTTTGTAAGCATTTTAGTTTCAGTACGCTGAACGCCGTCATAATCGACCAATCCCTTAAAATACTTTGAAAAAATCAGATCGTTTGCTTTATCGACTTGCAAAATCAATGGTCCTTCAATTACATCTTGGTATTGTAAATCCTCAATAATTTCTGAATCTTTACCAAAGGCACCCACTTTTGCAAAATATCCAATCTTTATATATGCACCAGTTGCATAAAGTTCTGGTTCTGGATGAAATAATAATACGGCAGCTCTAGTAAGAAATTGTCCATCAAACAATTTCAAATTTCGTAGAAGCGTCTCATCATCAATGTCTACTTCAGTTTCAGACATTCTTCCGCTCTTCACCGCTTTTTTTCTAAACGTTTCAATAGCAGTCTTACTCAAATCATCAACGCTAATTCCGGGCAAAGGAACGGCATCCCATGTCTTACCAGCACGTTCAAGAAGAAAGTTCTGTAATTCAAATCCGTTCAATTCATGCAATGTTGAACCAGATCTTTTATAATATTTACCCTCGCAGGAAATAGCGAATGGATATTTTATTACTTCGATTGAAATATATTCCCTATATCCTTTATCGTCTTCCCAAATTTTATTTTCCTCTTCAATTTTCACTAAAGATTTGTATGTTTTATCGCTTACTATAACAGACGATGTACTAAGTTCGCCTGTCGCATACCGATTAATAAGCTTACTAGCAACACTTTTCGGAATACTATCGCCATAGCGAATATTCTCTGCACCATACGCAGAGTGTACCTGAATACTAGCAAGTATTCCAAGTTTATCATTTATTTTATTTGGTAGCGCCTCAAGCATCTTTTTTGAATTCTCAAGACCTACAACATAGCCATCATCATTTACGCCAATATTTAATACACCACCATCTGTATTAGCATATCCGCAAAGCCACTTCAGGTATTCCTCCTGCCATGACCATTTCCACTCTATAGTCTGTGATTCCTGTTTTTCACCTGATTTTAAGGTTATATTCATAACATCCATAGTTTAAACACCTTCTTCACTCATCGTGATTATTCTTAACATATCTTCCTGATTTTATCCGCATATCAATAGGCTTTTCTGTTTCAACAGGTATCGCCCAATTTACGCCAAATTTAACGCATCCAGGGATTCTACCTTCATTACACAACGTATTAATTCTTCTGATACTAATATTCCATTTTCCTGCTGCTTCTTTAATTGTCATATATTCATTCATATGTGTTATCCGCATAAAAATACTAATAATATTTTATTCCACACTTGGAACAATATCAATTTATTTTTCTTACAATGATCGTAATGTGAACCGTAATGAGAACGTACAATCCTCTTACAATCCCGTAATGTGCCGTAGTATGAATTCCTTACAATCCCTCGCCTATATAGCTTCGTTAAGATAAGGTATAATAAGTTCTCTTTTCTCATTATACAAATCCCAAATCTCCACTTCTGGCACATACTCTACAATATCGCCGAAATCTACAATTAATGTTTTACAAATTATAATTAAATCGTTAAGCTCACATATTCATCCCGATGCAGCTTTGTCATGGTATTAGGTGCTATATCTGCTTTTTTCCGTAAATCTGATTTACTCATTTCCTTATCAACCAATGATCTCCATAATCGCTTATATGATACAGCCATAATTATCTTCTCCAATTTTTGCAAATATTACTTCTCTAAGTCCATCAGCATATCATCTAATAAAGCTTCTAGATAATCCGCTGGATCTTCTTTATTAATCTTCATATCAATAAGTTTGTTCACATCCTCATCCGATAAACAGACGATTAATTTTCCCAACTCACGTAAACTGCCTCGTGCAGCTTTCTTCGCACTTTCATCACTACCTTTACGCGAAATAATTATCGCAACTTTTCGCAGTGCCTTTTC
Organism: uncultured Lachnospiraceae bacterium; assembly: GCA_905236365.1. GTDB lineage: Bacteria > Bacillota > Clostridia > Lachnospirales > Lachnospiraceae > CAG-590. The sequence goes on along the minus strand of CAJOPP010000580.1, from coordinate 834 downwards.
ATACAAATACTTCTCAGTTGTATATATTTCTTTTTGAGTTATTTCTTCTTTATAGTTCTTGAACTCAAAGATTATATATTTTGTGTTAAAAAATCTTTGTATAGTCTCGAAGAATTCGCTAATATTTCCATGCTTAATTTTTCCACAAAAATCAAACCGATACAAACCAGCATTTGATTTTTTCTGTTCTTTATAAAACTGTATATGTTCAGAAAAGAGAAACTTTATTATATCAACACATACTTCCTCATATTTTGTTGCTTCCTCCTTCCCAGGATTTATTATCCTCAATCGTTCTTGCAGATCAACCTTTGTTGTATTTGTTGCATACTGACTAAAAATATCTGGTTGAGCTCTCTTGGGAACAACTGCAGATACATTAAAACTAAGCAATGCAATAAAATCGCTTTTAAGTTGCGGAAAATCCTCTAAAAACCATAATATATTTTCAATATCCCAAATAACCATCTTATACTGATCACTAATTAATGTTTTAATTTCATCTTCAATGATATTTCCTATGACAAGTATATTTGTTGAATGCTCGTCTGTTATTTGCGCTGAAAGTCTTTTACACGTTGCAATTATTTTGCTCTTCAAACCTATATTATTGTTATATATCTTAAACTCAAAATTATATATATGATTCTCCGATTTGTATTGAAAATCTACATATGTATTTATTCCACCTGTTTTAAGGCCATTACTTATACCTTTCTGTTTCAAAAAGGAAACTATAATTTCTTCAAACTGTAACGCTTTTGAAATCTCTCTTTTACGAAAAAATTCTTCATCCTCATTAAAACATATTGTAGACGCAAGTTCTTGTACTAG
>CAJOPP010000579.1 GCA_905236365.1 uncultured Lachnospiraceae bacterium | reverse complement strand
TAACAAGTGAGTTCAAGATGAAGGATGAAGAAATGAGAAGAGTTTACCGTGGTCTTGCTAAGATCGAAGACTCATTTAAGATAACAATAACCTTCTTTGAATCAAGAATCTACTTGACTGACGGGGAAAGGGCAGAATATAATGTTGGTTGCAACTAACTAAAGTTAGATAGATGTTCAACTTGATGAAATGAGGGAGAATGAGTATTCTGGAAAATGGAAATTTGACGGTTGCAGATGTAAAGAAAGGTTTTTACGAAAACAGACAATAATATGATATAAGTGTCAAAAGTCAAATTGCGGTTATGCTTGCATAAAAAGCAGTTTGACTTAATGACACATCATAATATATAAAATGGATGGAAAAGGAGATGTTTGGATGCTGATCGAAATAAGTGATGCCAAAAAGTATTATGGAAAGGATGAGGCACTTGTCAAGGCGCTAGATGGAGCAGGCTTTCAGCTGGATGAGGGAAAGATATGTGTGATTCTTGGATCCTCCGGTTCCGGAAAATCTACTTTACTGAATCTGATTGGCGGTTTGGATAAGGCAGACAGCGGAACTGTAAATGTGAATGCAAGAAAACTTACTGCTATGAGTAAGAATGAACTGACGGATTACAGAAGAGAGGATGTCGGTTTTGTATTTCAGTTTTACAATCTGATTCCGGATTTGACTGTCAGGGAGAATATTGAGGTGGTCAGGGATATTGCAAAGAAGCCGCTTGATATTGATGAAGTGATGAAATCTCTTGGTATCTGTGAACTGTCTGGTAGATTTCCGAAGGAATTGTCAGGTGGACAGCAGCAAAGAGTTGCTATTGCGAGAGCCTTGATCAAAAATCCAAGAATATTATTATGTGATGAGCTTACAGGAGCCTTAGATTCAAAATCAGCAAGAACGGTTCTTAAAGTGGTTATGGATGTTAACAATAAATATAAGACAACCGTTGTAATCGTTACGCACAACGAGTCGATAGCAGTTCTAGCGGATCAGGTTGTGAGAATTAAAGACGGAAAGGTCAGCTCTGTTGTAAAGAATGATAAGAGAGGCGATTTGGAGGCGATTGAGCTGTAGCAGGGATTTCCTGAAAGGATACCTATATGGATGATATGACCCCTTATCGCTCGTCCCATGTATGGGAAGATGAATCAAATTGGGGATCGTTTGCCCAATTTAGCAAAGTTTATGGCTATCAATGTATTAAAAAGCCTGATTTTATGTCTTTTGAAGAGGCTGCATGTTCGATTGCGACTGGTGCAGTCAGTTATAAGATGCTATTTACCTGGCAGCCGAATGTCGTTGCGAAGGACAGCGTTTGTCTTGTATGGGGTGGAAGCGGAGGTCTTGGCTCCTATTCTGTCAAGCTTGCATCGGCGGCAGGGGCAAGAGTGATTGCAATCGTTTCCAGCGATGAAGGTGGAGAATATTGCAGGAAGCTTGGTGCAGCAGGTTACATCAATAGAAGGAAGTATAGTCACTGGGGCAATGGATCTCGTTCGCAAGTAGAAAAGTAGGAGGCAGGAAATTGAGATGACATTAAATAAAAGGTATATTAGAAATATTAAGCAGAATCGTTCTTTTTACATATGTATGTCGTTTTTGACAATGCTTGCAGTCATGCTTAATATTATCTTAAATGGAGCATTAGTGGAAGAGAAAAAGTATCTGGATGATTTTTTTGAAAAAACAAAGGTGGAGGATGGACAATTCAATACCTATAAAGAAATAGGGCAGGATGATATTTCCTCGCTGGAAGATACATATGATGTGATACTGGAAAAACAGTCGTATGCTGATTATGAAGTTTCAGACAAGAAGACGGTTAGAATTTTCCGTGAAAACGAAAAACTCAATTTGTATGAGATTGCAGAGGGAGAAGATTTAGCAGGCGATGATGATATTCTTCTGTCGCTCAACTTTGCCGCTACGGGCAATTATGCGTTAGGGGATACATTTGAAGTGTATGATAAGGAGTATACGATCAAGGGTTATTTCGTTAAACCGGATTACTTGACGACGTTTGAAAATCTTACAGATAATTTTGCGGAACCGTCAAAGTTTGGAATTGCGGTGGTGAGCAGGGATGCTTTTGACAGAATAACAAGTGATGAGGTGAACAATTATTATTCTGTTGTTTATCAGAATAAAGAGCAGGAAGCGGATTTCAGAAATACAGTATATGAAGATTATATGACATTCCGATACATGGGAGCGGATTCTAACTCCAGAATTACGACGGCGAAGGACACGGTAGAAAGAATGGATAAGGTAGCTGTGGCTGTATTACCGTTTATGCTCATTCTGGTTATTCTTCTTACAGGGGTAATTCTTGCAAGACGTGTGAAGGCAGATGAGAAGCAGATTGGAATTCTTACAGCGCTCGGATATAAGAAGGGAGCCTTATCTTTTCACTATAGTATCTTTGGAGTGATCCCGGGTGTGATCGGAAGTATTTTAGGAATTGTTTTGGGCGCAACAGTTCTCCCTAAGGCGGGGGGGAAGGTGTTTAGCAAATTTGAACCTCTGCCGGTGGACTATTCTTTAGGAGTCAGGTTGATTATGGTATCCTTTCTCGTTCCTTGTATTGTATATTTTGTTTTTTCATTTTTTATGGCATATCGGATTGTCAGCAAGGATGTCAGTCTGATGCTCAGAGGAAATTCTGCCAAAAGTGGGAAGAACAGAATGCGGATGGAAGGTCTTAAGCTAAGTTTCCGGACAAAGTTTAAATGCAGACTGATCTTTGGAAATCTTTCCAGAACATTGGTTCTTTTATTTGGAATCTGCATCGGAAGCATTATTCTGGTATATTGCTATGCGTGCTCAGATTCTCTTCATCGTTATGTGGATGTATCTGTTGATGAGGCAGGAAGTTATGAATATGAATATTTTCTCAATTCTCTCCGTACGGATGATGTGGAAAATGGGGCAATGTTAGTTGCGGGTACCTTTGAGGTTGAGGGACATGCGGATACGGTCATGCTTCTTGGAATGGATGATGAAAATCAGTATTTGAATCTTGAATCGGAGAGGGGAGATCACCTTTCTATAGAAGATGGAAAATATTATATGTCCAGTATGGGTGCAATGATGTGTGGAGTGCAGAAGGGCGACAGTATTACCTTTTATGATGGATCATCCATGAAGGAATATGAGATTACAATAGACGGAATCATTCAAAATGATTCCCAAAGCATTATTTATACAAAGCGGGATCAGGCTTGTGAACTGCTTGGCTATGAAAAGGGCTCTTATAATGCCGTGATGAGCGATACGGAGCTTGATTATCCGGAAGATGAGCTGGCATATACCGTAGAAAAAGAAAATCTCAAGGAACAGATTGAATATGTTGCAGATAGTATTGATATGATTTTGTGGGTTGTTTTGGCATTCGGTATATTGATATGTGTGATTGTGATTTATCTGATTGTCAATATGATCTTATCGGAAAATGCTTCTTCTATTTCCATGCTCAAGGTGCTTGGATATAAGGATGAGGAAATTGATCGGATCATGGTTACGGTTTATCATGGCGTGGTCGTTTTTGGAATCATCTTAGGTCTGCTTGCCGGATTTTCAGTTTGCAGATCAAACTTTGATGCGAGTGTGGAAACCTATAATACCTATATCGAGACAACCATGAGCGCAGGTTCCATTGTTAAATATGTACTTTTGGTAGTGGTCAGCTATGCCATTTCCATCCTTCTGCTCCGGGGCAAGATTAAGAAAAATGATATGGTGGAAAGTCTCAAGGATAACAGGGAATGATCAATAAGAAAGAGAACGTTTGATTTTGCAGTGTAAGGATTGGACGGTCTTTTTCTTTGTAGAGAAATATAGTGTTTACAAAGTGATTAAGTTTTCCTTTTGACAGTTAATTTCTATGATTGGGAAGATGAAGTAAGGATAAGATTACAGTTCTTGGACATTCGTGGGGATCTATTTACGGAGCAAATCTGGTACTTGAATACCCAGAGTATTATGAGTGC
>CAJOPP010000578.1 GCA_905236365.1 uncultured Lachnospiraceae bacterium | reverse complement strand
TCCTCATTTTTTTCATAATTTACAAGTCTTACTATAATCTTGTCTCTGACAGTATCAAAATCCAGAACATTATCAACCTCCGGAACACTTTCGACCTTTACCCGTTCATATTGATTCAGAATTTCTTCCAAGATCAAAGACAAAGGTTTGCCCATCTTATAGCAATCATAATAGTTGTTTAGATAAATATTTGGACTGACTTTTTCTCCTTTTTTACGAATCGTAACACCGTCTAAAATAATCCCGTTATTCTTCGACGTTTTATGTACTTCCACCTCATATTCATCCTTATCTATACTTGCTTTATCACCCTGCATTTCCTGTTTCCTTAATACAAAATGTTCCGCAAGATGTTCCTTAATATACTCTAAAAATTCTTCATAACTCATATGCTCCACTCCTTTCTACTATGCGACCTCTTTTGTCTTCGGTTCTGTGACCGCCAATGCACGCATAATTCTGTGATATGTTTCATCTGACATAGTGTTAAAATCATCTACCCGATACCGTTCCGACACCTGTTCCTTCTTTACTCCAGTTCGAAGTAATTCTTTCTCCAAAGAGTTAAGCTGCCTTTTGGTCACCCGTTTTTCTTCCTTTGCTGTATTTTGTTTCGTTTCTGTTGCCTTTTCTGTTTTTGCTACGGACGAAGTTCCCTCCGCACTCGGTCGATGTTCTGCTTTTACCTCCCATTTATAAACTACTTCGCCCCTCTCATTGACAATCACCAAAGACTCAATCTCCCGGTTTTCACTATATGCTATCTCCGTTACAGCAAACCGATTAACACAGACAAGCTTTCCTCCCCGGTTCTGTATATCCACTTTATCTCTTGACAGCCAGATAAACGGTGCAGAATACAGTTCCCGCCCAATCCCGATATTAAAACAAGCTCTTTTAAAGGAATCCGATGCTTGGGATTTTTCCTGTTCTGAAATACTGGAAGTTCCGACATCCTGTTTTGATATCCAATGTCCCGTTTTCTGGTCAAATACCGAAACCGTACAATACAGATTCCCGTCAATACTGTCGTGTCTTCTCTGCCAGCCGAAAATTCCAAATACTTCATCAAGAATCTTCTGATCTACCCTTGCGTCCTTATAGAGCAGTAAGCTGACACCTCCCTCTTTTACAAGGGCTACCCTGCATTCGATTTCTTCCGCTTTAAGCAGCCTGATTAAATTCTTTTCCATTGCAGTCTCCTTCCTTATCACATTCCACCGCCTTAATCTGTAATCTTCTTGATGACGTTGCCTTAACAAACTCCTTATAAATCTCTGGTTTCTCTTTCTTTAATCTTGTACTGTCCAGACGGTTCGTTACCACATTGCTCCATGAAACTTTGAAATACTCCGTTCCGGCGATTTCATTTTCACCCATAGCAAGTTTTATCTCCTGCTCAATCCGGTTCTTTTCAAATGTCAATGCCTCTATCTGTTTCACCAGTTCTTCCCGGTAATTCAGTTTTTCATCAAACTCCTTTGGTAACTGAATGCTGCTGTTCTTCTTCGCAATATGGAAATACTCATTCAGCACTTCATTACAAATTTCCGTTCCATCGGGATCTGGTAAGATTCCAGAGATTACTTGCTCTTTCCAAAACTTTTCTTCCATCGCAATAAGCTGTTCAATGATCACGTCATCCCATTCAAGTTTATAAAACACAAATCCCTGACCAAGTATTACCGCCGCAATATACCATGTCCGCTTTCCGGTTACCGCCATGTAGTGATAGCACTGCAAGACATAATGGATTGGAATTTTCCCGTCTTTCCATTTATCTGCATTGTAAACACTGGTGGTCTTACATTCCAGCCCGGCATCTTCTCCAATAACCAAACGATCAATGTCCGCAATCATAAACGGATACTCTTTACTACGATACATATAATTAGAACGTCTTACCTTCAAGCCTGTTGCCTCTGTAAAGCGTTGCGCAACATATTCTTCCAGATCGTGTCCGATTCGAATAGCCTCCTTTTCTGTTTCTTCCTGCAGTTGTTCTGTCTTGTCTCTATACACATTCATCGGTCCGGAATAAGGATTCACACCACAAATTGCCCCTGCATCCGATCCGCCTATTCCACTCTGTCTCAATCGTCTCCATTCTTCATGTGTCATATCTGCCGTTGCTATTTTACTATACATACACCGTGCTCCTTTCTTATTGCAAAAGAATAGTCCGGCAGATCCTTTCCAGATCTGTCGGACATCCTCTCCATTCTACAAACTCTATTTTTTATATCCTCCCAATTCCTTGATTGTATTTTTAGCACTAAACCATAATTCATCAAGCTGTGCATCAATCTGATCCATCCACTTTTCATAAATTAGCTTCAAGAGATTAGGAACCGGTAAAAGTATTTTTAATGTCTCCTCCTTCATCATTTCACTATTTTCATAAAGCAGTTCTGTAAAATTAATCATACAATCAATCTGATAGGCACTGCCATATATTTCTTCCTGTTCCTTTTTTAACATGTCTTCTTTAAACTGCTGAAGCTCCATACTAATCTTTAAACAAAATAATTGTTCCAACTCTTCTTTTTCCATATTGCCACCTTATGCCGCTGTAAGCATTCTGTAAGCCTTGTCGATCAGCGGATTTCCATTTACAGTCTTGGAAAATACCTGCTCCTTATAATTTACCGTCTTCCGTAACGGTTCTGAATGTGTAGCAAAATCTGATACTGCATTGATAAACCGGTAAGCATTATTTCCTACTTCCTTTATATCCGGGGCATCAAAATATCGCATCTTCATATCATTCTGTAACCTAATAATGTTCTTCTCCTGTTGTGCAGATGCTCCATCTTCCACCGGCAGGAGCAGTTTGATATAATCCATGACTTGTTTATCCGTCAGTTTGATTTTCCGCAGATTCTCAAACTCCTTGCCGAGCTCAGCCATGTAAGTATTCGCCATAAATAATGTGGTTTTTGCTTCCTCCATCTTGTTTTTGATATTGCCGGTATGAATTGCTGACCATGACCGCTTTGCAGTACGCAGGGCAAGGTTCAGGGTATTGTTGCACACCACACGAATCGGTGTGACTGCTACCTGTATCGCCCCTGAGCCATCGTGGGTATTTGAAAAGAGCAGATATGGACT
>CAJOPP010000577.1 GCA_905236365.1 uncultured Lachnospiraceae bacterium | reverse complement strand
TGTCTCACATACATCCCGTTATTAATGACCACCTGTCTCAGTTCGTCTGCAAAGTATCTCGTATAATACACAGCATCCGCATCTACCGAAAGGGTAGGAATGGCATATCCACCATTCTCTGTAATATATAACGGAATGCCATCCCCATCCATGTCACTCACATCAATCACAGAATCATTCACACTATTGCTGTATCTCTCATTTCCTGTTTCCAAATCGTATACCGATATGACATTACCGGAATAATATGCCACAGATTGATTACCCAAATCAGTAAATCCACTGTTGACCAAAACCCCGTTACAGATAAAATCCGAATTCCATTTCTCCGTAAGATCAGTAGCATCAATACATTGTACCTTGGAATGGTCGGAGGAAAGGATATCAGACAAACCGAAAGACTGGCTTTCCGAAGCATCCACATATTTACTTGCCACCATAAGCTTATCATTGCCTGCCCATTCAATATCTCTGACCATCTCTTCGATAGGTTCTGATATTACTAATTCATTTGAAGAAATATCTATAATACCATAGACATAATTGTTCCTGCTGCATAATCCCCTATATGCAATCTTCTTTCTATCCGGTGACAACTTATTCTCAAGGATATTCATATCCTCATACCCTTCCTTTTCTGGAATTGATAATTGACTTAATAGCTCTCCGGACTCTGAATCTAACTGCAGATAAGCTCTGTTATATGTACCAATGTAAAAAGAATTCTCCAAAAGCATCAGTTCCGTTTTATTTTGAAAGAAGTCATCCTCAATAAAATAATTCCATTTCTCTTCTCCTGTTGTAATATCATAACAAATAATCTTTTGATTCGTCCAAACAATCAAACTTTTATCATTCAAAAATTGAATACCACAGACCACATCTTCCATATTATCAAGATATAATATTCTATCATGCCTCTTGGTATTCCAGACACCCACCACGCTTCGGGTGTCAAAAATCGCTATTGTTCCGCCATCTTTAGAAACAGTGAAATCAGATATAATATTAGGCATCTGATAATTCCATGCCGCATGAATATTCGTTCCGTTATTCCCTTCGTAAGCAAGAGTTGCCTCCGCCATAGCCTTGACCGCCTCTGCAGTAACCGGCCTGTCATCAGAATCATCTTTCGGAAGTGCTTCCAATGCAAGCTGCAATGCAGTAATCCGCTGTTCTTTTTCTAAAAAAATACCGGATTCATTTGCCAGATATTTCGACTGATTTCTAAGAGATTCCAAATAATTTTTCTGAATCTCGTTTCTGCTATAATACATATAACCGCTAAAGCCCGTCATGATTGCAAATGCAAAGGAAAAACATGCCGCAAGCTGCTTCAACCTGTACTGTCTGTGACGATTCATCAACTCATCATAACTACAGCCGATCAGCCCACAGGCAAGGCGCGGCAGCTCTGTCTTCCTGGCTTTACCAAGGGATGTCCTGTAATCACAAGACAAAGGCTCTATGGGAACTCTGACGCTTTGCTGGTTTCCATTTTCATCTGCTTCGACACGATCCTCATATAGAAGAATCTCCGGAATCACATCATACGGTTCCCCGTTAACCAGAACAGTAAAAATGTCTCTCTTTGTGTGATTCTTAAGAAAGTATTCAATCTCTCTGGGCACCCACGCAGATTTTTTCGTATTCGTAGAACATATCACAATCAGATAATCTGAATTTTCCAATGCATTTGCGATTGTATCACTAAGATTGCTTGTAATGGGAAGTTCTTCTTTGTCACGAAAGATTCTGTTAATTTTCTTCATTCCGGTATTCTTGCGAATCTTTCCCGGTATATGATAACGTTCAAGCCCTTTTTGCACCGCCTCTGCAACCTTATTATCTTCCGGTGCATGTTTATATGAAATAAACGCATTATAATGATTAATCATAGGCCTATCTCCTTGTAGAGTTCACTAAAAAGACGTCTGCTAATTATATATATATCATGCGGGTCATCCTCTCTCACCGCTATATAATCTCCAGGAGCTCCCGAATAATACTTCTCCTCATCCCACATCGTAAACAATTTCACATGTTCATCCAACGGTTTGGCATAAATCCTGACTTTACCTGTGCTAATAACCGACTTTGCATACTCTAAAACATTCTTCTTTTCTCCCGTTAACACATCTCTTATGCAGGGTGTATACTCAAATACTTTATCATAGGGCTCATCCACATATTTATAACTGCTCTCAAGTTTCTCCCTTGTAATCGGATATGCTTCTCCTTCGATTCCAATCATGAGATATTTATCTTCATCCAACCTCACGTTGATGTCTCCCTCAAGCGTTCTTATCTCAACAATTGTATGAAGAGGGAAAACTTCCGTAAGTTCAACATAACCAAGCTTCTGTGGCTGCTTCTCATACACTTTCATATCAGACGTATCTAGTATGATATCCCTTGCGTAAATGATCTTATACATAGCAAAATATTGGTTAATACGCTTCGTAAACTCTTTTCCCACGAGTTCTTCTATATCCCGTGTATCATCTTCTGAAAGTTTCAGCAGTTTTTCAGGTCTGACGGTTCCTCCTGCCTTGGTAATATGTCCACCGCCGCCACCGATTCCTTCTGCAATAAAAGCTGCCAGTTCATTTGCGTGAACTTCTTTTGTACAGCTTCTAACCGAAAACTTTATCTCCTGCGGGCTCACATAATAGGCAAGGCAGATATCAACACCAACCGTTTCCATGGAAAAATCACTTATTACACCAAGAATATTCGGATCACATTGTTCTGCCTTTATCACAATATATTTATTGTTTCCATGATACTCGCAATAAAAAATTGCTCTACCTGTCATTCTCAATTCATCGAGGGAAATGTTAGAATTACTCATCTCCATAATGATACTTTTATTAATGATCAGTGAATCTCTCATATCCCTGTCAAGAGGATGTGCTATTTCCGAAAGCTTATTCGTATCTGTATATAATCCGTAATATAGGGCTGTGGAAAGAAGCATATCCTCATCAACTGTCATACCTTCCTCACGAATCATATCCCATACAACAGTTGCACAACATCCCATGTGACTACGCACCTCAGAAAGCTCAGGCAAATCTGCCGCACTTTGATGATGGTCAATGACCGCCACATTCCCAGCTTCGGTTTTGGTAACATTTCGCTCACCATACTGACAATCCACTACCACCAAAAGCTCCGGGATCTCATGAAATTCCGGCTCATAGCTTACCGGAACAGCCAGTTTGTCCAACATGATAAGAAGATTGCTTTTACTTATCCTATTGCATCCTCTGTAGATGAAGCGAGGACTTTTGCCCATCTTCTTCAAATACCAATAAACTGCATATCCCGAAGCCAGTGCGTCAGCATCCGGATTATCATGACATTGAATCACGATATCATTATACTTTGTAAGCTCATTTAAATGCATTTTCTCTCCCTCCTTTTCTCCTATCGTTCAAGAACTCTCCCAGCGTTCTTTGCTACAGAATGTGCTTAAGCCTTGCCGACATTTTCATCTGAGCATTTCTTCAATCCGCTGGAGGCTTTTCAGTTAACAACCTGTTATGTTTAACTTTGATATTCTATTTCCGTTCATGGTTCGCTCTTATAGTCATCCACATCAAACTTCCTGTCTTTATAATAATAATCCCTGTCGTCTTCCGTGATTTCCCTTACGATTCTGCAGGGATTTCCCACAGCAATGACGTTATCGGGTATGTCCTTTGTCACAACACTTCCGGCACCGATAACCACATTATTTCCGATA
>CAJOPP010000576.1 GCA_905236365.1 uncultured Lachnospiraceae bacterium | reverse complement strand
ATCAGTAATATTGAGATTACCTGCCAATGTTCTAGTCTTAATCGCTTTGTACTATTATTACAAAACATACTCTCCACCTCCATGCCATTAGAGTCTAATCGTCTTTTTCTGTTCTATATCATATCTTAACCAATCTCTTCCGGAGACGGCACCAATTGTCAACAACACATATAAGGCACTGCCACATATTAAGACTAACCATATCATTAAAATCATTTTCTATTCCCTTAACTTTCTATCCCGTTAGTTCAAAATATATTCTCTACTTCATATTTTTGCTCCTCCCCTTGCTCATCTCCACCCGTGTCATATTCCCAAAAATCTATACATTCACAATTACACTGTTCTTTCTACACTGTTCTTTCCCGGGTGAATCTCCACAATTTTAGGAGGGGAAAATACATGCATACGAAACTGAGTATAGCACACCGATTTATTAAATACAAGTCATATTTCTTTTTTTATAATAATTTCCAACAAAAGATTCCTGAAAAAATATTAATATTTCCGAATTTGCAAAATCATTTTCCTTGTCAACCGTACAAACAATGTTGCGGCATTCCCATCAGACCAGTTCAATCCGATACTTCCCAAGCCAGTAATTGATCTGCAAAAAATATGCCAGCAGTTGCGGTCCTGCCATCAACTGCCCATAGAACGGCCTTCCATAATCCGTCGGACTTTCCATGAACCGTTCCACCTTCTTCCGGTCGACCAGCGTGCAGATTGGTGCGTTACCATCTTCCAGCAATTTCCGCATCTCGCCACGCAGCAACGTCTCATATGCGGGATCGTAGGTCTTCGGATATGGACTCTTCCTGCGGTAGAGCACTTCTTCCGGCAGATGATTCTCTCCCGCTGCCCGAAGCAGTCCCTTGACAATTCCGTTATGACATTTCATCTCCCATGGAACATTCCAGACATATTCAATGATCCGGTGATCCGCAAGAGGAACTCTCGCCTCCAACCCGCTGTACATACTGGTGCGGTCCATCCGGTCTAAGAGCGTCTGCATGAACCACTTGAGATTCAGATACGCAATCTCCCGCCTTCTTTTTTCTTCCTCATTTTCCCCTTCCAAAACCGGTGTCTCCCGTAATGTATGCTCATAAGCTGCTCTTGCATATTCCTCAATCGGAAGTTCTCTTAGAACTTCGTCCTTTAACAGCATGGTTCGAGGCGTAAAATCCATGGACCACGGAAAAATGTCTGCCTCAAAGCATTCCTTTTTGTGAAACCACGGATAGCCTCCAAAGATCTCATCCGCACATTCTCCGGTCAGCGTCACCTTATTATGCTTTGCCACCTTCCCGCAAAAATACAGCATCGACGATTCCACATCTGCCATACACGGCAGATCTCTGGCATCCACTGCAGCAAACAGATAATCGTATAATTCCACATTGCTGCATTCCAGAAAATGATGATTCGTTTCTGCGAAGTCCACCATTTTCTCCACCCACGGACGATCCTGTGTCGGTTGAAATGCATTTGCCTTAAAGTTGATATCATTGTCTACAAAATCAAAGGAATAGGTATCTAATGTTTTCCCTTTCTTTTTCAGCTCCTGACTACAGATTGAAGTGACAAGACTGCTGTCCACACCCCCGGATAAAAAGGTACAGATTGGCACATCGGATAACATCTGTTCCCGGATGGCACCAGTCACCAGCTCACCGGTTCGCTCCACCGTATCCTGAAAGTTCTCCTCATGCGGTCTGCTCTCCAACTGCCAGTAACAGATATCCTTTCTTCCATTTTCTCCAATTTCCAGAAAATGTCCCGGAAGTACTTCTTTTACATTCTGAAAGACTCCTTTTCCATATGTTTTTGCCGGTCCCAACCCAAAGATTTCGCAAAGACCTTCCCTGTCCAGTCTCGGTTTCACACCCGGATATTGAAACAGCCCTTTCAGCTCGGAGGCAAAAACCACAGTATTGTCATGTACGGTATAAAACAACGGCTTGATGCCGGAACGATCCCGGAACAGGAACATTTTTTGTTTCCGGGCGTCCCAGATGGCAAACGCAAAAATACCATTCAATTTTTTGACAACATCCGTCCCGTACACCTGATACCCGGCTAAGATCACCTCCGTATCGCTGGTAGTCTGGAAGAAAACGCCCTTCTTTTCCAGCTCTTTTCGTATTTCTTTCATATTATAGATTTCTCCGTTGAATACGATCGTACAACTGCGGCCTTCCTGCTTCCTTGTCATCGGCTGCTGTCCGGTCGACAGATCGATGATCGACAGGCGCACATGGGCAAATCCACAATGTGCATCCAGATAAATTCCATCCTCATCCGGTCCCCGATGCTTCTGTACCTGATTCATATTTTTCAAAACTTCAGTCCATTTATCGGGTGCGGCTTTATAATCCATTGAAAAATTGCTAAACCCTGCTATTCCACACATATACGAAATCCTTCCTATTTTCTATCAATTACACTTTGTAAGACAAATACCATTCACTGTTTATCAAAACGACTCCAGAATCGGCTGATACTGCTTTCCTTCTAAAGCCTGTTCCAGTGTAGGGATCAGCTTCCCGGTATGTGCAATCAGTGAATTTGCTTTTTTAACCGGATTATCCTGTCCAAACGGAACAAAATAGATATTCTTTGCATTTAACAATAATCCGATATTCTTCATATTCATTCCCAATGCATCATTTGTGGAAATGGAGATTACCAGCGGTTTATTATTGCGAAGATGTGCCTTTGCTGCCATCAGTACGGGAGTATCCGTGATGCCATTTGCCAGTTTTGCACAGGTATTTCCGGTACATGGGAAGATCACCAGTACATCCAGATAGGATTTCGGTCCGATCGGTTCTGCATCTTCAATGGTAAGAATTGGTTTTCTTCCTGTAATCTCCTCCGCTTTTTGCAGGAACTCATCCGGGGTTCCAAAACGGCTGCTGATCTGCTGGGACGCATTGGAAAAGATGGTATATACCTCAGCTCCTGTCTCCACCAGTTTTTCTAATTCTACAAATATCTTATCAAAGGTACAAAATGAGCCGGTCAGTGCAATGCCAACCTTCTTACCTTTTAATTCCATAATAAACTTCCTTCCATATATATTCTTGTTAAAAATTGCTACATATATTCTTGTTAATAATTCCTACAATTAACTTATTTACAGATGTT
>CAJOPP010000575.1 GCA_905236365.1 uncultured Lachnospiraceae bacterium | reverse complement strand
TCTGACGACTTCCATGCACTTACAGTAAAAACAATTCCTACAAATGCCAGCAACAAGCTTCCAATTCCCAGCAATCCCACTGCAGCCGGTCCTTTTCCATCATAGTAATACGATACAAATATCGCCCCTGCCATGTTGCAAATAGAAAGCACTGATAAAATGCATGCTATCACTGCATCCACACTCACACTTTTTACACTGTATGCACTCTCTTTAATCATTTCGTTCTCTCCTTCTATTGATCAACAACAGTACATAATAAACTAAAAAACCTATCATTCCTCCTAAAGTATTCAGTATCAGGTCATCAACATCAAATACTCCTACTTTGGCCACTAACTGTAGCAATTCAACACACAAACTAAACAAAAATGTATATAGAACCGCCTGATACCACCTTACTTTTCGATTGATAACCCATCGAATCAAAGCTCCAAAGGGCATAAATGCAACAACATTGCCAAAAAGATTTACAATAACACTGAAAAAATCAATATAATCCCGATATTTCACAAAACGTATGATTTCCTGAAACGGGACAAGATTATAACGAAATTCCGTGTATCCATTCATTCTGCCAAATCCATCACTTAGCAGCAAAAAATATACTAGAATCATCATATAGATTACAAAACAGATTCTGGATATAATTGTTATTATTTTTCTCTTTCTCATATTTTAAACCTAATTTCATCATTATCAAAAGTCATCGATTACTATGCAGTTTTTCTATTCTTCTGTCACATCTTTATCTGTGTTCTCTTCTGTTGTTATTGAAATCTCATCTTTCCGTATTTTGATCGTATTTGTTACCGATAAAACCAAATGATCATCGCCGACCTGTGCTACATACAATTCTTTCCCATCTTCAAAATCTTCCAATGCGATTTTGAGGGCTGTATAGGAACCATATGTGGTATCCACTGCTTTTCCATCAACATATACCACAGAAAATTCGTTAAATCCGCTTCCATAAATCCACGCATCATCACCGATAATCTTATAATGATCCAAAGAAATATCCCGAATCCCCATTGCTGTCTCCATCTTCGGAAATGGATTCGTTCCATCAAAAGCATAATGATTTCCGTATAATGTATCATATTCCAATATTTCTAATTTATTCAGATAGCCCACCTGATCTTTACTGGTCATGTATCGATTATGGAAATGTTGCATCAGACCACCAGGTAACTTCAAGCGGTTAAAAATATATGTACTGGCCTGGTAAGAAGTCATGTCCTTTTTTTGAACCTTTAGTCCAAAGTTATCCCACATCACCCATTCTGTCTGATATAGATTGATACCATCCAAATCCTCTTCTTCCAGATTCAGACTTGGCAGATGATCTCCATACATAAAAAGAACCGTTGGCTCATCCAATTCTTCCAGCTTTGCGACAAGATCCTTAATCATATTATCCGTCTCCCGACACATATTGATATAATACTGCCATGCTGCCTGTTTTTCCATATCTCCTTCATACTTTCCTTTAAAATAACAGGTTAAGTTCGTAAGTGTACGGGTGTATTTTTTTGGATATCTGCCATGCGCCTGCACCGTTATCGTTGTTATATAATCACGACCTTTTGTCTTCTTCATGCGCTCAACCATCAAATCATCCAAAACATCATCCTTCGCCCATCCCCTTGGCGTATAATTGAGATTGTACATATGCTCCATTCCGGAAAACGTATCAAATCCAAGATTGAAGTAATCCACATGACGCTCATAAAATGTAGCATCATTATTATGAAATCCCGCCGTTGCATAACCAAGCCGTTTCAGATCATATGCCATCGTATCACAAGTTGTACTTCTCATAACCGTTTTAAACGGATATTCCCCTGCGCCAAAAAACTGGGTGCTCATTCCCGTTTGTACCTCAAACTCCGTATTCGCTGTACCCGCACCAACTGCTGGAACCGTAAATAATCCTGAAGAATATCTTCTCTTTAATTTCGCCAATGTAGGCATCGGATTCTCTGAGGCATAAAAGTCTTTCATGTATTTTGTATCAAAAATCGACTCCAGCTGAATGACAATAATGTTGGGATACTCTTCTGTCGCTTTCTCATTTTTAAAATACTGAACTTCCTCTTTTTCGTCAGAATCAGCCTCTTCATCAGAATCGGATTTTTCATCAGAATCGGTATCTATTTCAGATTCATCATTCTTTTCTTCTTCAGCCGGATTTTTCTGATTGTTTTGCAATCCATCCTGACTTACATCACTATTCTGCTCTTCCGTATTCTCATTTTCCTCAATATATCCTTCTGTATTTTCTGAATTTGCAGCTTCTATCTCCAATACTGCTGTATCTTCCGTGATCAATTCTGCTGCAGCATCTCCGTCAGCAGCTTCTTCCTCACGCCCCAGTGTTGCTCCGGAATTTTCCACATTCTGTTCTTCCAAACCTTTTTCGATCTGCTCAGTCTTTGCTGCCTCTTCCAATTTTTTTGCTTCTTTCCTGGTCAGCAACACAACCTCACTTTTATCATAATCCAATCCATCGAGAATCTCCTTCACAGTCTCTTCACTGTAATTTCTAGGCTTACTGATCCCCACATCAATAATACTGTTTGAAAAACAATATGCAAAACCATAATCATTATATGCATATGCAAGATTTCCAAAATTATCCGAAACCGTATGTGTCTCCACAGCTACTTTCGTCAATGTAATGATCAACATAATACATACACAGACATAAGCCGATGCCCGGAACGGATTTCTCTTATGCTGAGACTTTGGCAGACGTATATAGAGATAAATCAGCAACAAAATAACAAGGACAATACCAACCGCACTAAGCACCATTTGCCACTTGGTCATATACTTATCCAACATGGTCATAACATTTCGAATCATCAAAATATCAATTGCAGAAAACGGAGTTGTTCGGAAAGACAAAACGATAAAGTTCGCAAAAGCTGAAATAATCCAGATTGTACAAACAAATACGGTTGCAAACACTTTCCGCTTTGCAAACTGTACCAGTGACAACGTCACAAAAATAATGACTGCATTATAGAAAAATACCAACGGTGATTTTTCTATAAAAGAAATTGCTTTCCCAAAAGAATGACGACTTAAAATCTCCATGCTAAAATTCAGCAGACATGCAAGTACTAAATGTCCCACAAAGGGATTCCAGATCATCTTATGAACTACTTTTCCTGTTTTCGTCTCCCCCATCTTTCGAAAGGGAGTCCCCATTATATGCAATCCTTTTCCAATACCAGCTTTTATTTTAAGAAAATTCTGTTTTATACTGTTAAATATATTCTTCATTTTCTAACCTGTTCTTTCTGTATTTCCTCTATCTTTATTTAAAAAATAGAAACCTGCCTCTGTCAAAGTATCAACTGTAATACCTATGCTACTATACCATGCTCACAAAAAAAAACAAGTCCATTCACAATTTTTTAAGAAAATTTACCTAAAAATTCCTGTTTGACCTGTGCCCGCGGCGAAACCGTATATGCGAGTTTGGTTTCGAAAAAGTAAATCGGGTTCTGTGTGGTACAATCCTGTTCTTCGAAAACACGCTCTCGCTCCCTTCAAACGTAGCGGACACTA
>CAJOPP010000574.1 GCA_905236365.1 uncultured Lachnospiraceae bacterium | reverse complement strand
GAGGCCATGTTTGTATCGGATGCACATACTGATGAGGATATTGAAAAAACCTGTGAGGCGATTGTCCGGTATAAGGAATATATTGAGGGGAAGAAATTCAGCAAATGATAAGGGGCACGTGAGGTCTGATTACTTCGCTATGTAAACGATTATTGAAGGGGAAGAAATTCAGCAAATGATAAGGGGAACGCGAGAGTATATGTGGGTATTTGTTGTATGGGGGGAGTGTATATGAGATATACAGAGTCTATTTATACAAAACAATTTGATGATTCCATGGGGGTATTCTTTACAGCGGATGAGTTTCCGGAACTGCTTGAGGAAAAAGATGACGTAAGCAGCATTCTACAGAAGGCGATTGGACGACTGGTTAAGGAACAGACCTATGGAATTCTCTATATTCCGGAAGGAGAATATCGGCTTAAAGATACCGTAAAGATTCCGCCATCTGTCAGACTGATCGGATATGGAAAGAAACGACCGGTCTTTGTACTTCCGGAGGATGCACAAGGCTTTGAGGGAACGGATGCTCCGTTCACAAAAGAGGAAGTGAGTAATTTTTTTGCAGGGTATCCGGGAGCAAAATATTTATTCTGGTTTATCGGAGATTCAGACTATGAGAGGAAGGATCCAAAAGATGCAAATGCAGCCACTTTTTACAGTGCGCTTACTAATATTGATTTTCGGATTGAAGGAAAACATCCCGGTGCAATTTGTATCCGTGCCCATTTTGCACAGCATGGATTTATCAGCCATTGTCATTTTGATGTAGGAGAGGGGTTAGCCGGGATATTCGATGTAGGAAATGAGATGGAGGATCTTACTTTTGTGGGTGGGGATTATGGAATTGTTTGCAGAATGTGTTCGCCGGGTTGGCCGTTTGCTCTGTTGGACAGTGTGTTTGACGGACAGAGAAAAGCGGCAATATTGAGTGGAATGACAGGTTTTACCGGATTTCGTCTTCGAATATCCAATACCCCGGAGGCATTTGGATTATATCTTCCGGAAACATGGGAAAAACTTTACTTAGAGAATTGTATTTTTGAAAATATTGCTGAAACAGCCATTCATTTTTATAGGGCAGAGTCGGTTATTCAGCAGACTAATTTGAATCGGATATTTTGCAAAAATGTTCCGGTACTGATCTGTCAGGAGGAGACGGATACACGCCTTACTGTACAGGAACAGTTATACATGGTAAAGGATTATGTTCATGGCTATGTAATGAGTGATAGGAAAGAAGCGGAGTATCAGGAAATTTTAGAAACGAAAAAAATCAATGAATTACCGAAACTCGCCAGTGATATCCCACCAATCCCTCCGATGGAACAATGGGTGTCTGTTAAACAGTTTGGAGCTGTCGGAGATGGGGAAACAGATGATACAGCCGCAATACAAAAGGCATTGGATACTGAAAGAATTCTTTACTTTCCGCAGGGAATTTATCGAATTACGGATACGTTGAAGATGCGACGGGAAGCGGTTCTTTATGGGTTGAGTCCCATCACGACCCAGATTGTGATAAAAGATGATACTCCTGCATTTAGTGGATTTGGAGAACCCAAACCATTGCTGCAAACTGAAAAAGGAGAGTTCGCCTATCTCAATGGAATAGGAATTGATACGGCTGGAAAGAACCCAAGAGCAGTGGGTGTGAAATGGACGGCATCGGCAACCTCTTATATGAATGACGTCAAATTTGTAGGTGGACATGGTCTCATGTTTCGTGATGGAAGAAATGCGTATGCTTATCTGTATAATGCAAGTCGGACTGCGGATTATGATCCGGATCGGTTGTGGGATTATCAGTATTCCAGTCTTTGGGTAACAGATGAAGGTGGTGGGATTTTTAAAGATTTATGGAGTGCAAGTCCGTATGCGGAGGCAGGAATTGCCATTACCAATACCAGTACCATGGGAAGAATGTACGCTGTTTCGTTAGAGCATCATGTTCGAAATGAAATGAAACTGCATCAGGTTAAGAACTGGAGTTTTTATGCTATTCAGACGGAAGAAGAGAAAGCAGAAGGTATCCGGTGTCTTCCGTTGGAACTTGTATCATGCGAACAGATCCTGTTTGCCAACTTTTTTCTGTTCCGTGTCGTTGCGGTGGATCAGCCGTATGAAACAGG
>CAJOPP010000573.1 GCA_905236365.1 uncultured Lachnospiraceae bacterium | reverse complement strand
GGATGCGTACTCGCGCGTAAAATGTTATATATTGACAAACCACATATAAAATAGTTACTATACAGATAGTAACTATTTTGGCAAGAACTGCTACAAATATACATTTGAAGAAGAATATATTACTGGATTGTCACAAATGAAAATGATACTTAAATGGACTTATGCAAAAATTGATATTTTCATACTTTTATGTGCTGTTACTTTGATTTTTGTTTGCCTTGGAAATGAAAAAATCGTTTGGTTCTGTGATGAGATGTACACTTACACAATAGCAAATCATGGTTCTTTTGGGATGAATCTGCAAGAACAGTCGTGGTGTAGTGGTAAGACGATATTGGATACTTTTTTTGTGGCAAACGAGGGGATTCAATTTCGTAAAGTAATCGAGTGTACTGCGGCAGATAATCATCCGCCTGTTTACTATCTACTGTTTCATGTTGTATCTGTTTTAGTAGGTGTATATAGCAAATGGATTGGGCTAATTTTTAATTGGCCTTTTTATTGTGCAATTATCATTGCGCTGTTTTATGTGGGTATAAAGAATGCACCTGATTTGAAATCTCGAATCGTGGTTTATATTGCTGTTTTGGCATTTGCAACCAACGGAGGTGTCCTATCGCTCGCGCTTTTAATTAGAATGTATATGCTCATGGTATTTTTTTTATTAGGATGGCTTTACTTTTATTATCAGCTACTGCTAGGAAATACAAAAGCGAAGATATATGTGGGCATTTTGTTGTGTACTGTGGCTGGGACTTTGACGAATTATGTTTTTCTAATTTATATTGCGTGTCTGTCTTTCGCATATGGAATGATTAGTCTAATAAGACACAACTGGAAAGGGTTGTCCCACTTTATCGCGTGTATGGTTGCTTCCGGGTTATGTACTGTTCTAATCTTTCCGCCAATCTTTAAACAGATTTTTCAGGATAACAAAGGTCTTTCTGCTTTTGAAAAAGGAAGCAAGTTTAGTCAGCTTGGTAAAAATATGATGGATGCACTCAGCGTGCAAAACCATCTTCTGTTTTACCGTTTCTATCATATTGGAATGCTGGCATTTATAGTTATCACGATTATATATTTTTTGTTGTTTCATGCAAAAGAGGAGGAGCGAACAACAAATCTGTTCATTGCTGTCAATGTGATTTGTCAATACCTATATTGCATCCTTGCCCGACATATGTTTTTAGCTGAGAATCGATATCTATATCCATCGATGGTTGCAGAGTATTTTTTGATGTTTTGGATGCTGATGAAAATCAGTTCATATGGAAAGCAATTTATGAGAGGGAGTTTTATTGTGCTTCTGACCTGTTTGCTTGTGAATGTTTGCGTGAATGTAAGAGCCCCGCAAGTTGAATATTACGGAACAGTCGAGATGAAAGAACAGTGGGATGAGTTAGTTTCATGTAGGAAAACCCCGTGGATTTTTTATGGGGAATTTGATTGGATTGCCATGTATAATGCGCTTGATTTTACGATACCCGAGCAAATTAATAATATCAGAAAAAATTCAGTTCCCAGGCAGGATGAAATACTGGATCGAAATCAGGAATATCTCGTTTTCCTCAATCCAAATGAAGAAGATATAGATACATTTCTCAATTATCTTGAAGATGCGGTTAAGAGTCCATGTGTAGCTACAAAATGGATGCAACGCCACTACTTGGTTGTTTATAGAGTGAAAAAGTGTGAAACAGAAAAAAGCAGTCGGAAGAATTGAATATTTTGACATAGCAAAAGGAATTGGAATGATTTGTATAATGATGGGACATTTAGGGAAAATATCTATTAATCAAGCAGTCTATACATTTCACATTCCGCTATTCCTATTGATAAGTGGATATTTTATGTCAAGAAAAACTTCGTTTGGAGCCTTTGTGAAACAAAAAGGAAGAGCATTGCTAATGCCTTATGTTATTACAAGTTTGTTTCTCGTGGTGCTAAACATACCCTACCACTTAATAAAAAGGAGCCCTGATCTTATTTTGCGAGATATGCTTTTTACAGTTCTGCAGGCACTTTATGGCTCTGGTACAGATGCAAATAAGACACTGTTTGGAATCCAGTCTATTGGTGCCATTTGGTTTTTTATGGCATTATTCTGGGCATTCCTCGTGGTGAGATGGGCGTTAGATGTGAAATGTGGAGGCTTATATGTTTTTATAATCGCACTGATTGCATATTTCACTTCTAAAATTGTATGGTTGCCGTTTAGTATTCAAGCAGGAGGGGTGGCTGCCATTTTTGTTTACTGCGGAAATAAGTGGAGAGAAAAGCAATATTTTGATGAGATAAAGTGGTTAATGTTTATCTTAGGAATATTATTTTATGCGGTCGAGAGACATTGGGGAATATATATTAATATTGTGTGCAATGAAATCAGGCATGCTCCAATCAGTATCATTGGGGCGATATGCATTTCTTATACGGTGATTATATTTAGTAAGCTTCTGGCGAAATGTTCTACCCTAAAGCGAATCTTCTCTTTTTATGGGAAGAATTCTATGATTATTCTTTGTCTCCATCTAATAGAAACGAATTATATGCATTGGAGTGATTTGGCGATGCATTTGGGGTTGCAGAAGTATTCCCCCAATATGGTTTACTTGACTATTTTCTCATGGAAGATAGTATTTGTTACTGTTTTTACTATCCTAGTTTTGAAAGTGAAGTCTTTGCACAAAAACAATCTTAATATACAGACAAGCTGACTCATAAGTATAAGAAGATCAGATTATTACAAGATATGAGAATAAAGAATTCGCACAGGGGTAAAGAGAGTTATGAAGGATAAGATAAGCCGCAGCCTATGGGTTCGGCTATTCCGGGAGATGTGGGAGGTACACCAGACGTCTGCGATCTTTATGGCGCCATTCGCCGCCCTTTTTACTTGTATATTTGGTTAGAATATAGTATGATAGATAAAATAAAACAGCAGGCGGCTTACGAAAGGAAGGAAATATATGAATGTAACAAGCTTATTTCAACCTGTTATAGTCTGGCTACTGCTTTTGGTAGTTTGTATCATTGCAGAACTGATCACCATGGGACTTACGACGATCTGGTTTGCCGGGGGCGCACTTGTCGCCGTGATTCTGGCTATGCTCCGTTTTCCGATACCCGTACAGATTGTTGTGTTTTTTATCGTGTCGCTCGGACTTCTGTTCTCCACCAGACCGATTGCGGTAAAGTATTTTAATAAGGACAGAATCAAGACCAATGCGGAAAGTCTTGTGGGCAGGCAGGCGATTGTTGTCAGTGATGTGGATAATCTCAAAGGGATCGGCAGAGTGCAGATCGGCGGACAGGAATGGTCGGCCAGAAGCAGTGCCGACGATAGAGCACTCCCGGTTGGAACAGTGGCCAATGTCATAGCAATTGACGGTGTGAAGCTGATTGTTGAAGAAAAGGAGGAACAGAGATAACATGGAAGGATATTTAGTTCTCTTATTTTTTATTATTTTAATCATCATTTTGGCAAATTGCGTCAAGATTGTGCCGCAGGCTCAGGCGTATGTGGTAGAGCGACTTGGTGCTTATCAGGGGACATGGTCTGTGGGGATGCATTTCAAAGTACCGTTTATCGACAGGATTGCGAAGAAGGTTATGTTAAAGGAGCAGGTGGTGGATTTCCAGCCACAGTCCGTGATCACCAAGGATAACGTAACCATGAGAATCGATACGGT
>CAJOPP010000572.1 GCA_905236365.1 uncultured Lachnospiraceae bacterium | reverse complement strand
GCCATTGTACAAACACTTCCATCATACAATGCAACTGTAATTGTTCCATCTACATCGTTAGCGTATCTTGCAGTTCCTGTAACAGAAGTTCCTGCGTTAAAGGTAAGCGTTTTAAATAACCCGTCATATTCCAACACTTCATCTGCAGAAGAAGTAGCTGTAATACGATAGCTATATACATTTCCTACCTCTAAATTCTCTAATATAGTAGATACTGTCCAATTACCTCCGTTATCAACGCTAACAAAAGCATCGGTAACATCCGTATACTCAGTATCCTCATATTTGCGATACGATATCGTTGCATTTGTAATATCAAAAGTCCCCTTTAGAACCGTTGCCCCCAATGTAACTGAGTCATCTGTAATATTTGTAACCGGACGAACTTTCATACTCATAGGCGTAAACGATACACTCTCCGCAACATTACCTGCAATATCAGCCGCCTGAATCGTATAATTACCTATTTCACTTATTTCAAAGCTACCTTCATATCCATTGGAAGTTTCCTCTACCTTTACAGGTACATCGGCTGAGCCATGCAAAACCATAATTCTACTACTATCTATTCCACTTTCGGTATCCGACACTACAAAATGTACAAGAACCGTTGAGCCAGTTCCCTTTGATGTTTCAAATGTAATCACTGGATCAATCGTGTCAATCTTGATTTCATATTCATGATCATCTGCATTCTTACATTTCATATTTGCAGCCGTCTCACTCCAAGTTTTCAAATGATAGATTCCATTTCCAGGAAAATCTGCAGATATACTTGTTTCTCCAATATTAGCCGGAGTCATATCCACTTCTCCCTCTTTCCAAATCTGATAAAATGTAGAAACAGGAGCTTCACCTTCCGTATTAGCATCGCCTTGAATCCGGAATGAAGGAATACTTGTATACCATCCGTTATTTCCATTCGGATTTGCCGGATCAATCGTAACTTCCGGACAATTCGGTACTAAACCGGATACTTTTGTGAAAACAATCTGCTCTTTTGCAATATTTCCTGCATTGTCCGAAACAATAACGTAATAAGTTCCTTTCTGCGTTACTTCAAAATAACAATAAGAAATTCTTTCATCGCCTGACTCATCTACGTATTCCACGCGATGTTCTATCAGATTACCAGCCGAATCTGTAACATTGATATACTTAATATCACTGAGTAAATCATATGTATTAAACTCTAGTCTGGCAATATCCTGCCAAGTCTTATCATAATTCTCAGCAATATTTAGAACAGGTGGCTCATCATCAACATAAAATTCAATCGTGTCGGTTGTAATCGTATTATCAGCATTATCCGATACGGTTGCATAAACAACATATTTTCCATCTGCCCTTGCCGCCGAAGGAAAATTAGCAATATTTATCGCCTTCTCAAATATATATTCTGTCTGTCTGCTATTTTCAACTGATACTCTTTCATTTATTATTTCGCCATTGACATTCCAAGTAACATCATAAATGCCGGATACTAAATCAGCAACTTCTAATACTGCTAAACAGTTTCTGTAATATGTATCACTACCATTTTCCACTTTTACCGCATGATATTCTCCGGCAAGAACGCTAAACGACTTAATCGCCGGTTCCTTTTCTTCCACACTCCACTCTGTAACACCATCACTTGAAAGTTTATTCGGGCTTACTTCATTATTTCCTGCAATATCATCAGCCCAAAATGAAATCTCTCCTCTTTCATTCTCAACACCTGCTGCAATTTCAAAATTTGCAGTTGCAGTACCATCTTCCTTTCTGACAAAGAAAGTCTGTTTTTCTTCTCCACCATAGATGCTATAATGAAGTGTCGAAAGTCCGGAAACCTCGTCTTTATATGTAACCGTTACCGTAATTGTCTTATTAAAATAATTACCAAACGTCAATTTTCTTCCGACACCAGGGAAATATAATCCTCCGGAAATTTCCTGTCCATCCGTCAGTTCCGTTCCTCCTGCAGAAATTGTAAAGCTTTCATACACCGGAGCGCTCTCATCCACTTTAACAGTAATCGGTTCCCACCCTGTCTCAGCTTTTGTTATTGAATTATATAAACGAATATAATACTGACCATCTTTATCATCATTGATATTTACCGGTGCCGCTTCTGTACCAGATAAATAATCTGATCGATCTTTCGAAACATGTACCGTATCATATCCAGCTGATTGAATCGGAGAAATTTGTGCCGGTCCCCCGATATACCATCCTGAGGACTCATTATAACTTCCTGCTATCCTATAATTTGTATCCCGGATTGGCATCATCTTAATTACTTCAAATACCCCTTCTGAAGAGCTATTCACAATCACCTGATAGTTACTGTCCGTACCCACTGATACCTGAATCCGATAAGAAGTCTCCAATTTGAGATCCGTTCTGTCTGGAAAAACAGAAAACGTAACCTCACCAAGATCACCAACAGACTCTCCTTCCACAAAGCCTTCATCATTACCTAACTCTACAGTATCATCTACATCTAAATGGAACGAATCCACGGGAGTAGGTTCCCCTATCTCAATCGTTGGACGATCAGAATATGTTTTTAAATAAACCTTTCTCTGATTAATCTTACCGGCAACAGAAAAACCATATCCGTCATTCGGAAGCAGTTCATAACCGCTCGGATCCTTTCCCTCAGGAACAGAAATTGATGGTCCTTCTAAAATAATACTAGGTGTTCCGGCATTGGCAAACTCATATTCACATTTATCAAATACAACTGTAACACCTTCTGTATCTGTTGCTAACTCGTTGCTAAAAGATGCATTTACTTCTGTTGTTCCATCGTAAACCTTCGTATTGGACTGATCCGTTGCCGGTACAATGGAAATTGGACATCTTTTTATGCTTATCGTAACCGTACGTTCTGCCGTTCGATCTTCAGTGCCACTGTGATCAATAACTTGAATAGTTAACTCTAACGGGCTGGCAGGGACTGCTTTGGGACCAGCTGTTCCAATCTCAATACCATTTGTTTTCTTCACTGTAATCCCATATTTATTTGCCCATTCATTCAAAGTTTCCTCTGGAGTAACAATCTCATAACCTAGCGGATCATCATCATATGGACGTTCTGCCGTTTCATAATAAGCTCTGATTGTATGAGTAGCTCCCGGCTGATCATATTCATAATCATTGATTGCATACTCTGTCAGCATAATCTCATCATAATCATAAACAGGAACTAATACGATTGGTCTATCCGAATCAAAATCCGTATATTGCTGAATAGATTTAATCTGTGTTCCCGGTGCCACTTCTAAATCAGCACCCTGAATTTTCCAAGTCTTAAAAGTAAATCCTGTTTTCTTTGACACTTGCAAAGTTCCGGTATCTGAACTTTCCTTATTATCCAGCACATAGTAATTGCTATTATCATATGTTACCGTCTGGTTAACGTATTCAGTACCTTCCTCATTCTTAGAATATTGAACCTGATATACTTTTGGTGTCCAATATAATTGAACAGTTCGGGAATAATTATCACCATTGATCAGAATCGAAACAGAATCTCCTCCTGTAGCTCCAGTATCGTCTGCTTTTGAAAAATCATATCCCTTGCGTTTCAGATTCGATAATTCTAATACAGCATTACCATTCTGTGCATCAACATAAACAATCGTTCCATCTGCATCATACGAGTTGCCTTCCGCTGTAAAAGAGCCCACCGATTCAGAACCGTCTGCATAATCTATCACACTGACCGCATACCGAACTAACACTCGCTTACAAAACAACTGAATCGGATTTTTAGTAGAACTTTCCATCTCTGCAATCTTTTGAAAATCAGTTACCTCGTTTGTACATGCTTCATCGTAATACCACTCATTCGAATATTGATAGCAATTCTCTGTATATCCTTCTTCATTCAAAGTCGCACTTGCTGCCACAAAAGCTGCTCGAACCAAACTTGCATCTGCAGATACTGTAACAGGAGATAAATTACTTGAAACTCCATCCTTTGTAGTATAACGGAATAAAATCGTAACTGTCGATTCTTCATCCGCTAATTTGGTATCAATATCTTCGTCAATCAGCTCCTCTGCTTCGTCGGTATTACCCTCACTAAAAACAGACGAAGCATTTGAATCATCCTCAATCTCTGTGTATATATCTTCCTCTTCAATTACTTCTTCTGCTAAATAACTATCCGTTTCATCACTTGAAGCAACCACAGAAGTGCTTTCTTCTGTACTTACTTCCGCTACTGTTTCGATTGATGATTCTTCTACCGTTTCTGCTGGTTCAGAATCAACTGCAGATTCTTCGATATCCTCAGGCGTATCAATAATCACTTCTTCTTGTAATTCCATCTGTACCAATGCAGCCTGATCATCATCAACTAATTCTGTTGCCGATGAAGTTAAAAAGTACGACTGGGATACCAGCATCACCATAACCATAACAATCGCAATAACTCTTTTCCCTGCACCGGTACTCCAGGAAAAGAAATAATCCACAACACTAATAATTGCAACTAGTGCAAGTACCGGATACGTCAATATCTTATGCTTCTTTGCTACTTTTAATAAAGATTCAATTAATCTGTTCTTCGTATTCATCCCCATCACCTCATAACATAATTACTCTGTCAACTAGTAATAATATCGACCAAAATAACAATCTATTTAACCCCTAAGTAAACATGTATATTTTGTATTTATTAAGCAAAACTATATATGGCTAGTATACCATATTTGCACTAAAATGAAAAGATTTTTCATTCATTTTCACAAAATCTGCTATACATTTTCTCTTCATGTACAAGATATCGGGGATTAAAATATCAGATTATTGTTCTTTAGTTAACAGAAGATGGGAATTGTTTATCTTTAATTTCAAGGAATCTCCTTGACCAAAATCTTTTCAAGTGTTACTATAACTTTTGGACATTTATATAAGGAAATTGTATATTTCCCAAAAATATAATTAAACGAGGTATAAAAAGATGACAAAAAATTTTGACGATTTACTTGCTAAAGTTGCAGCATGCAGCACAAAAAAAGTTGCAGTTGCAGTTGCTCAGGACGACGCTGTTCTTGAAGCTGTTGCAGAAGCAAAAAAACGTGGGATTGCAGAAGCTATTTTAGTCGGTGATGAAACGAAGATCAAGGAAGTTGCTGCTTCCATCAACATGGATTTATCCGATTATGAAATCATCAACGTAGAAGACACATACGAAGCAGCTTTGACAGCCGTCAAGCTGGTTCATGATGGTAAAGCTGACATGTACATGAAGGGATTGATTGACACAAAATCCTTCCTAAAGAGTGTATTAGACAAAGAAGTAGGTCTTCGTACCGACAAGACTTTATCCCATGTATGTATTTTTGATATTGAAGGTCATGATGGTCTATTATTTTTAAGTGATGTTGCCTTTATCCCTTATCCGGATTTAGAAACAAAAGCAAACATCATCCGCAATACTGTTGAAATTGCTCACGCATGTGGAATTGAATGCCCTAAAGTTGCTCCTTTAGCTGCTGTTGAAGTAGTGAATCCCAAAATGCCGGTTACTGTTGAGGCCGCTGAATTAACAAAGATGAACCAAGAAGGTCAGATTACGGGATGTATTGTAGACGGTCCTCTCTCTTATGATCTTGCTATTGATCCGGAAGCAGCCAGACACAAAGGTGCAACAGATCGTAAGATAGTTGGAGATGCTGATATTTTATTATTCCCTGATATTCATGCAGGTAATATTACATACAAAGCTCTTGTTCACAATGCCAATGTTATAAATGGTAATATTTTAACTGGCACAAAGGCTCCAGTTATCTTAACATCTCGTTCTGACGATTTTGAAACAAAAGTGAATTCCATTGCAGTTGGTGCTGTTGTTGCCGAGGCAATGAACAAATAAAGGAGGAGTTAGCACATGGCTAATACGATATTGATCATCAATCCCGGTTCTACTTCTACCAAAATCGGTGTATACGAAGATGAGAATCAAATTTTTGAAGAAACCCTGAGACATCCTACAGAGGAAATTGCCAAATATGCTTCTATTATTGATCAGAAAGATTTCCGTAAAGAAGTTATCTTAAATGTATTAAAGGAAAAGAACTTCGACATTCAGACTTTAGATGTTGTTGTTGGTCGTGGTGGCTTATTAAAGCCTATTCCTGGTGGAACTTATGCGGTTACAGATGATTTATTGGAAGATCTTAAGATTGGAAAGCAAGGACAACATGCATCTAATCTGGGCGGTATTCTCGCCAAAGAAATTGGTGATGAAGTTGGCGTTCCTTCTTACATTGTTGACCCTGTTGTAGTCGATGAGTTAGAACCTGTTGCAAGATATTCTGGTATGCCGGAGTTGCCTAGAAGAAGTATCTTCCACGCTCTAAACCAGAAGGCTGTTGCAAAGCGCTACGCAAAAGAGATTGGTAAGTCTTATGATGAACTTAATTTAATCGTGATTCACATGGGCGGTGGCGTCTCTGTCGGAGCTCACAAAAACGGAAAAGTTATAGATGTCAATAACATCTTAGATGGAGAGGGAGCATTTTCTCCAGAACGTGCAGGAACTGTTCCGGTTGGCGACTTAATCAAGCTATGCTATTCCGGTAAGTATACAGAGAAAGAGATTTACAAAAAAATCTGTGGAAATGGTGGTTTCAACGGATATATCGGAACCAATGATATGCGTGATCTTGTAAAAATGAAAAATGAAGGTAATCAGGATGCTGCAAACTTAATTGATGCATTCCATTATCAGATTGCAAAAGACGCAGGTGCTATGGCTGCTGTTCTGGATGGCAAAGTCGACCAAATTATCTGTACAGGCGGTATTGCTTACAATGCCCTCACAATTGAAGCATTAAAGGCAAAACTCGGTTTCATTGCTGACTTCACCATATATCCTGGTGAAGACGAATTGCTTGCACTCGCTCAAGGTGCTCTTCGCGTTATAACTGGTGAAGAAGAAGCACAAATTTACTAATACAGCGTAAATAAATAACTGATACATTCGTGAAAGATAATTTTCATACGCTAGGCGGCAGAGAGGTTCATAGCGGGCTATATAACTCAACAATAACGCATTGTATGAAATATTTAATAAGCAAATGTGTCAATTGATTAAGACTGTTGCAGATTTTCAAAACTTCTGTAGCAGTCTTTATTTATAAAAAACATACAAACACATCAAAAAACAGGACAATCTGAATTCCATGAATGAATCTATCCTTTCTGCATATACTATTTCAGAGGTGATAATATGGCATCTTATGTAAACCCAGCTATTCAGAAAAAATTTGAAACACTTTCTACTGAATTAAAAAATGAAATCTTAAATCGTAATGTTATCATTAATAATATATATGATTTAATGGAAATACTAAAGGTAATTGCTGAAGAGGAAGATTAAGAATCTTAAATCCTCTACTCTTTTCAATGCATATTCCACAGCAAGAATACATAGAGCGTTCTTGCTGCGGAATGCGTTTCCGATTTTAAACTAAAGTTTCCAACATATAATGATATCGGGGGGGGCAAAACCATGCTTCAAAAAGTATATTTGTCAAATTACATATACAATATAGCATTGTAACGAATTCAGACTGTAGCAGTAAGACCATGAGAATCGCGGAAACCCATGCTTAAACACGATTCTCGTCTTATGGACTTATTGGAACATTCAGAAATATTTCATATAGGCAAATTCATCACCCCTCTTTTATCTGATTCACATACATCCAATTCTGCCGAAATTCCCGCATCAAATTCCAATATCCTCCGCCATTTAATCCATATTCTCTAATGAGATCATATTTAGCCTGAATGCTTCTGATATCTTCAAACCATACTACATGTTCTCCCTCATCTGCTGCATAATAAAAATATGGTGCCTGTGCTTCTTCATCATATAGGATTGAAACACCGTAATCCATCGCTCTTTGTATCGCATCTGAATAACCAATTGTATCTGCTACTGTAACACCCCGCTCATACGGCAATGGCCAGTCATATCCATAATTCGGTATCCCCATATTGATTTTATTCCGATCAATTACCGATACCGCATAATCTAACACTCTCCTGACACTAGGAATTGGTGCTACTGCCATTGGCGGACCATATTTGTAACCCCATTCATATGTCATCAAAAATATACTATCTGCTGCATTCCCAATTGCCTGATAATCAATCCCTTCATACAGAAGTCCCGGCTGATCATCTGAAATTTTCGGAGGTAATGCCACACTTACTTGATATCCCTCTGCATTCAGACGGCTTCTGACTTCTTCAATAAATGTCACATAAGCCTCCCGATATTCCCCCGGAATAAATTCAAAGTCAATATCCAGTGCTTCGTAGCCCTTTTCCCTCATTGTCAATATCACATTATCTATAAGTGTTTTCCGCATTCCCTCATCTGACAATAATCTCACTACTAATTGATTATTAAACCTCTCATTTCGATCCAACGGAGTAAGTACCATTCGTTTTTGAATTTCAAATCGTACTGCTGTTGCCAACAAACGTTCATCATTCATTAATATCAAAGAACCATCTTCATTAAAGCCATACGAAAACGGAAGAAGCTCCTGTATATACAAACAAGCCTCTTCCAACACAGTTTCCAATATGAATGCATACGCATAACCAAAAACATCAATTGCTCTCTGTTCCATTTCTTCAAAAGTAATCACAATTGTTCTCCCCGGTAGCAAAAAATCTTCATTTAACATATACGAATTGTTTCGCATCAACTGAAGCTCTGTGGTTTGAAAATTGTCCGCAATACTTTGCAGGGTATCGCCATCCTTTATGGTATAGATGATTTCCGGTCTTAATACAATAAGAGCCTGCCCTACCACTAAACTTTCTCCATTCACCTCATTATCATATGCAATACGCGCAGCTGACACGCCAAACCGATTCGCTATGCTATCCAATGTATCTCCCTGTTTCACAATATATATTTCCATAATTTCACACTGTTTATTATTATAATAATATTAATATGATACTGAAACCAATAAAATACCTATTCCTATCATGATTAAGTATATCAAAATATCTTGACGTTTCCTTCAGATTCTACCTAACGATGGTCACCCTATCCATTCTCACCGCCAGGCTGACTTAGTAATTCACCCGTTAGAAACGAGTGCTACCGGATGCACATTAAATCACTGGAGCTTTTTACTGTAAGCTAAAACAGCTGTGGACACATCTGCATAGCAGGTGGTTTATTTGTATAAGATACAAAAAGAGATTTGTAACACATAGTTACAAATCCCTTTTTATTAATCGTTCCGTCTTAAAACACTATATATAAGCTTTATCTTATTTGTTTGCCAACTCGGCCTTGATTGCTTCAGTAAGCTGCGGAACAATCTTATTCAGATCACCAACAATGCCATAGTCTGCCACATCAAAAATTGGAGCATCCTCATCTTTGTTGATTGCAACAATAAGATCTGACTCTTCCATACCAGCTACATGCTGAATTGCACCAGAGATACCAATTGCAAAATATACATTTGGACGAACAGTCTTACCAGTCTGTCCTACCTGATGATCTACTGATAACCAGCCATTCTCAACAACGGCACGTGAGCAGGATACCTCACCGCCAAGTACATCTGCTAAGTCTCTAAGAAGTTTGAAGTTCTCTTCACTTCCCACTCCACGACCGCCAGATACTAAAATCTTTGCAGACTGAATATCTACTGTCTCTTTTACAGATTTTACTACCTCTAAAATCTCAACATACTTGTTGTCTGGAGTAAATCCCGGATTAAATTCAATCACTTCTGCCTTTGCACCGGCAATTGGAGAAATCTTCTGCATAACACCCGGACGAACGGTTGCCATCTGCGGACGGTTATTCGGGCAGGCGATAGTAGCAATTGTATTACCACCAAACGCAGGACGAGTCATCAACAACTGATTATGTTTCTGCTCCTGATTTGGAATTGGATTAAGTGGAAAATCACCAATCTCAAGTACTGTACAGTCAGCTGTCAAACCAGTCTGAACACGTGCGGAAACACGTGGTCCCAAATCACGTCCGATTGCAGTTGCACCAACTAATACAATATCAGGCTTATACTCGTTAATCACAGAAGCAAGTGCATGTGTATATGGTTCTGTTCTATAATCCTTCAATTCCGGATCATCTACAACGATAACCTTATCTGCACCATACTCTGCCAACTGATCGGTAAGTCCCTTTACATCGGAGCCAATCAAAACTGCGGTTACATCTGTCTCAAGTGTTGCAGCAAGCTCTTTTGCCTTTCCAAGAAGCTCCAATGCAATACTGCTAATCTCATTATCTACCTGCTGAGCGTATACAAATACACCCTTATACTCAGCGATCTGTTCGTTTGTTAATTCCATTTATGTCACCTCTTCTCCTTTCCAAAATCAGATAATATGCTTGGTTACTAACTTATCTAAAATGTAACTAACTGCTTCATCTGCTGATTCTGGAGCTACCTTTTCACCGGCACCCTTTCGAACCTTATCAGATGCTTTTGCGATCTTGGTCGGAGAGCCCTTAAGACCTAAGTTGCTATCATCAATATCCTTCAGATCAGCTCTTCCCCATACTGTAATCTCAGCATCCAATGCATCAAAGATTCCACCTGGTGTCATGTAACGAGGCTCATTCAGCTCAGCAAGTGCTGTAAGTAAGCAAGGGAACTGTGCCTTTAAGATGTGATGTCTATCCTCATACTGACGCTTTACAGTAATGGATTTTTCATCCACTGCTACAATCTCCTCAGCATATGAGATAACAGGAAGATCCAAATGCTCTGCAATCTGAGGACCCACCTGAGCGGTATCTCCATCAATTGCCTGACGACCTGTAATAATAAGATCATAATCAAGGTTACGAAGAGCTCCTGCAAGAGTTGTGGAAGTAGCCCAAGTATCTGCACCGCCAAGTACACGGTCTGTTACAAGGATTCCCTTATCTGCACCCATTGCCAATGCTTCCCGAAGAACATCCTCTGCTTTTGGAAGACCCATCGTTACGACTGTAACCTCAGCACCATACTGATCCTTTAAACGAAGTGCAGCCTCAAGACCTGCCTTGTCATCTGGATTCATAATTGTGAGCATTGCTGCTCGATTCAAAGTACCATCCGGATTAAACTCAACGCCACCCTTTGTATCAGGTACCTGTTTTACACATACAACTATTTTCACGTCCAATTACCTCCTATTTCAAAAGATTCGCAGAGATAACCATACGCTGAACCTCAGAAGTTCCCTCATAGATCTCTGTAATCTTAGCATCTCTCATCATACGCTCAACGTCATACTCTCTAATATAACCATAACCACCATGAAGCTGTACAGCCTTAGTGGTAACCTCCATTGCAACTTCAGCCGCATAAAGCTTTGCCATAGCAGCCTCAACAGAATAAGATACCTTTGGATTAGCTTGAT
Source organism: uncultured Lachnospiraceae bacterium (assembly GCA_905236365.1). GTDB lineage: Bacteria > Bacillota > Clostridia > Lachnospirales > Lachnospiraceae > CAG-590. The sequence continues at coordinate 8,476 of CAJOPP010000572.1, read as the reverse complement.
ATTCTGCCTTCTTCATAGCAGCTTTGTAAACAAGAAGTTTTGCAGCCTCTACCTTTGTGGCCATATCAGCCAACTGGAACTGTGTATTCTGGAATTGTGCAATACTTCTTCCGAACTGTTTTCTTTCCTTTACATATGCAACAGTTGCTTCCAATGCACCCTCTGCAATACCGAGTGCCTGTGCAGCGATACCGATACGTCCACCATCCAAAGTATGCATAGCAATGTTAAATCCTTTACCTTTTGCACCTAACAAATTGTCCTTTGGAATACGGCAATCCGTAAAGATTAACTCATATGTAGAAGAGCCACGGATACCCATCTTCTTCTCTTTGGTTCCGAACGTAAATCCAGGAGTTCCCTTCTCTACGATAAAAGCAGAAATCTCTTTCATCACTCTGCCACGCTTCTCTACCTTACCTGTAACTGCAATTACAATATATACATCAGCTTCTTTACCATTAGTAATGAAGCACTTAGAACCATTTAATACCCACTCATTTGTAGCCTCATCAAATACCGCCTTTGTCTGCTGCCCCTGTGCATCAGTACCAGCTCCCGGCTCTGTAAGACCAAATGCACCAAGTTTTCTTCCTGAAGCAAGATCCGGTAAATATTTCTCCTTCTGTTCAGGCGTTCCATAGGTCTGAATCGGATCTACACAAAGAGATGTATGTGCAGAAACAATAACACCTGTTGTTCCACAAACCTTAGAAAGTTCCTCTACACACAAAACATAAGTTAAAGGATCACAACCCTGTCCTCCAAACTCCTTAGGAACAGGAATTCCAAGGAATCCACTCTTAGCCATCTTTTCAACAGTCGCCTTCGGAAACTTTTCTTCCTCATCAGTCTCCTGAGCAAGTGGCTTCGCTTCATTCTCGGCAAATTCTTTAAAAAGATTTCTTGCCATTTCATGTTTCTTACTTAATACGAAATCCATTTTTTATTTTTCCTCCTACTTTATTATATCTTAGAGAATTACAAAATCCTTTGACACAGAACTTTGCAATCCTCTAAATGATACTTCTTTATTAAAAAATCTCTGACTACTGTGCATCAACCGGTGTTTTTGTACGGTCAGCATTATATACATAAAATCCCTTACCGCTCTTAACACCTAAGTTACCGCCACGCACCATCTTACGAAGCAGAGGACACGCACGATACTTGCTGTCTCCTGTCTCATTGTACAGTACATCCATGATTGCCAAACAGATATCCAAACCTACAAAATCGCCTAACTCAAGTGGTCCCATTGGGTGATTTGCTCCAAGCTTCATAGCTGCATCAATACCTGCAATATCTGAAACACCTTCCATCTTAATATAAGCAGCCTCATTAATCATCGGAATCAGAATACGATTTACTACAAATCCGGCAGCCTCGTTTACCTGTACCGGTGTCTTACCAATTTCCTCTGAAATCTTGATAATCTTCTCAACAGTCTCATTTGGAGTATTCACGCCTGCAATTACCTCGATAAGTTTCATACGATCTGCAGGATTGAAGAAATGCATTCCTACCATTGGACGTGAAAGCCCGTTACCAATCTCTGTAATAGAAAGACTGGATGTATTAGATGCAAAAACACACTCCGGCTTAGCAATCTTGTCAAGCTCAGAAAATGTTGTCTTCTTAACATTCATATCCTCAAATGCAGCCTCAACAATCAAATCACAGTCTGCACAAAGATCTTCCTTCAGACCAGGAGTGATTCTTGCAAGAATCGCATCTACGTTCTCCTGTGTCATTTTTCCTTTTTCGACAAGTCTTGCATATCCTTTCGCAATCTTGTCCTTTCCACCTTCAGCCCACTCCTGCTTGATATCACAGAGTGCAACTTCATATCCTTCTACCAAAGCAAATGCCTTTGCAATGCCCTGGCCCATGGTACCTGCGCCAATTACGCCTACCTTCATAGTATTATCCTCCTATTGATGTATTGTATGTCATTTCACACGTTTAGGATGGTCAAATATGACCACCCTAAACATGCTAAAAACCTATAATTATTTATTTTGGAACGGAACAACTTTTAACTTCTTCTCTTTGTCTTTTTCAAGGAAGTTACCCATTCCAGCCTTCTGATCTTCTGTCTCAAAGCAGTCACCAAATAGTTTCTCTTCGATTACTATAGCCTGATCCATATCTACCTGTAAACCGTCATTAATTGCCTTCTTGCAATTACGAACAGCAATCGGTGCCTGTGCTGCAATGCCTGTTGCCATCTTCTTAGCTGCCGGCAATAACTCTTCTAACGGATACACCGCATTGACAAGACCGATACGATATGCCTCATCTGCCTTGATATTGCGAGCGGTATAAATTAACTGTTTTGCCATTCCCGGACCTACAAGACGTGCCAATCTTTGTGTGCCGCCAAATCCCGGAGTGATACCAAGACCTACTTCCGGCTGACCAAATACTGCATTCTCTGAGCAGATACGAATATCACAGCTCATAGAAATCTCACATCCTCCGCCTAATGCAAATCCATTCACCGCTGCAATCACCGGAATCGGAAACGTCTCCAACTTACGGAACACATCATTTCCTTTCTTACCAAATGCTTCTCCTTCAGCTTTGGAAAGGGTAGACATCTCTCCGATATCTGCACCAGCTACAAAAGATTTCTCACCAGCACCGGTTAAGATCAATGCTCTGGTAGCATCCAAATCTACTGCATCCAAGGTTGCGTCTAATTCCTCTAATACCTGACTATTCAAAGCATTAAGTGCCTTCGGACGATTGATGGTAATCACACCAACAAAACCATCCTGTTCATACGTTATAAACTCCATCCTGTTTCTCCTTATATTTTTTAGAAGTGTACACTTCAATTATTCTGCAGTTTTCCCGTCTCACGATAACTGCTAAGTGCACCGCAACGACTAAATGAAGACTGCATCATATACTCACTTTCGCTAAGTCTGTTACTCTCTCTCTACGATGGTTGCACATCCCATACCACCACCGATGCAAAGTGTTGCAAGACCTTTCTTTGCATCTAAATCTTCCAACTCATGAAGAAGTGTAACAAGAATACGGCATCCGGAAGCTCCAACCGGATGACCCAAAGCAATTGCACCTCCACGAGGATTTAACTGCTTGTCCACATCAATTCCAAGATCCTTTCCTACTGCTACAGACTGTGCTGCAAATGCTTCATTTGCCTCAATAATATCAAAATCTTCAATCTTGTAATTTGCCTTAGCCATTGCCTTCTTCGTTGCTGCAACAGGTCCCACACCCATAATCTCCGGAGCAACACCTGCAAGAGCACCTGCAACAAAAGTTGCCATAGGCTTAACACCAAGTTCCTTTGCCTTCTCTTCTGACATCACTACAATCGCAGCCGCACCGTCATTGATTCCAGATGCATTACCTGCAGTTACAACACCATCCGGATAAAGAGCACGCAGTTTTGCAAGAGACTCTGCTGTAACACCCTCACGAGGTCCTTCATCTGTATCAAATATAATTGTTTCTTTTCTCTTCTTCACTTCAACAGGAACAATCTCCCTCTTAAATGCACCTTCTGCAATTGCCTTACTTGCCTTCTGCTGGCTGTTTGCAGCAAACTCATCAAGTTCTTCTCTTGTAAGTCCCCACTGTTCTGCTACATTATCAGCAGTCTTTATCATATGGTAATCATTAAATGCATCCCAAAGTGCATCCTTTACCATAGTATCAACAAGTGCACCCTCACTCTGGCTAGGCCAGGTCATTCTATATCCGTAACGTCCCTGTGGTAATGCAAATGGTGCCAAAGACATATTCTCCATACCACCTGCAACGACAATGTCTGCATCTCCTGCCTGAATCATCTGAGCTGCCATATTTACGCAATTAAGACCTGAGCCGCACACAACATTAATTGTTACTGCCGGAACCTCAATCGGAAGACCTGCTTTAAGGGATGCCTGACGAGCAACATTCTGACCCTGTCCAGCCTGAATAACACAACCCATATAAACATGATCTACCTGATCTGCCGGAACACCAGCTCTGTTCAATGCTTCTTTAATTACAATAGCACCTAACTCCGGAGCTGGAATTGTGCTCAATGAACCACCCATAGTTCCAATTGCTGTACGACAAGCGCCAGCTAAAACAACTTTTTTTGACATAGTGAAAAAAACCTCCGTTTTATAATTTTGCGATATCCATGAAATCAGCCTGTAATTATTAGATATTTTTTAACAGTTGATTCCACTCGTCACGCAATCTGCTTAACATGATAGCATAAATAAGTTAAAGTTGCAACCGAATATCCCTTCTGTTAACTTATTTTTCTATCTTTTTTTCTCTATTTTTTCTTTTTATAAACATTTCGCAGTGATTTACTTTGTGTTTTTTTATTTTTACTCTTTGCTGAATAATTTCGTTTCTTTCCAAAATCTTCCTGTTTATTAGTTGCAATATGTTCTTTTCTTCCCGCATTCTGTTTTGCCGGAGCAATCGTATGTTTTATCTTTCTTGGCGGAATCAGACATTTTTCATCAAAACCAATCAAATCCTGTCTTCCTGCTTTCACTAATGCTTCTTTTACCAGATCGTAATTCTCCGGTCTACGATATTGTATCAAAGCTCTCTGCATTGCCTTTTCATGTGGATTGGTCGGAATATATACCTTTTTCATTGTACGTGGATCAACTCCCGTATAATACATACAGGTTGAAATTGTGGATGGTGTCGGATAAAAATCCTGAACCTGTTCCGGCATATATCCCAAGTCCCTGATGTATTCTGCCAAAGTCACAGCTTCCGTCAAACCAGAACCCGGATGTGAGGACATCAGATACGGAATGAGATACTGCTTTTTTCCCAATTTTTGATTCATTTTTTCAAATTGTTTCACAAATTTTCGGTATACATCATTATTTGGTTTTCCCATCGTCTTCAATACAGAATCTGCCACATGTTCCGGTGCCACCCGAAGTTGCCCACTTATATGATGTTCGCATAATTCTTTTAAAAAGGTATCATCCGAATCAGCCAATACATAATCAAACCGAATGCCGGATCGAATAAACACTTTCTTTACACCTTCAATTTTTCTTAATTTTCTTAATAATTCTACATAATCAGAATGATCTGCTACAAGATTTTTACATGGAGACGGAAAGAGACATTGTTTATTGGGACACGCCCCCTTTTTCATTTGCTTTTGGCAGGCAGGCGACCGAAAATCAGCAGTCGGACCTCCTACATCATGGATATATCCTTTAAATTCCGGATTTTTCGTCATAAGAGTTGCTTCTTTAATCAACGAATCATGACTCCTACACTGCACAATTCTTCCCTGATGAAACGTCAAAGCACAAAAGCTGCAACCCCCAAAGCATCCTCGATTACTTGTCAGCGAAAATTTAATTTCCGAGATTGCCGGAATACCTCCTGCTTCCTTATAGGAAGGATGATAATCCCGCATATACGGAAGTTCATATATATCATCCATCTCCTGTACCGTCAGTGGTCTTGCAGGTGGATTCTGAACAATATATTGTTTCACTCCATATTGCTCGATCAAAGGCTTAGCAATAAACGGATCGGTATTCCTGTATTGTATATCAAAACTTTTTGCATAGGCTAATTTATCCTGTAAAAGTGTCGGATAATCCGGAAGAACAATCCCATCATATACAGATTCTGCTTCTTTCGTCTTATAAACAGTCCCTTGAACAAAAGTAATATCTTTTATCTGAAGCCCACTGTTCAATGCATCCGCAACTTCCACAACAGCCAGTTCCCCCATGCCATAAATCAACAAATCCGCACCGGAATCCACTAATATAGATTTCTTAAGCCGGTTTGACCAATAATCATAATGAGCCATACGCCTAAGACTTGCCTCAATCCCCCCGATTATGATTGGAACATCCTTATAGGTTCTTTTTATCAGATTACAATATACAATTGTTGCATAATCCGGTCGTTTCCCCATCACTCCTCCCGGTGTATAAGCATCTGAATTTCTTTTTTTCTTGGAAACCGTATAATGATTGACCATAGAATCCATATTTCCGGCACTGACTAAAAAACCTAATCTGGGTTCTCCAAATTCTGTAACACTTCGCTCTTCCTTCCAATCCGGTTGTGATATGATTGCTACTTTATATCCATTTGCTTCTAATATCCTACTGATAATAGCCGGACCAAAAGATGAGTGATCTACATATGCATCCCCAATCACATATACAAAATCCGGTCTTTCCCATCCTCTATCCAACATCTCCTGCTTTGTAATCGGTAAATACCCCATGTCCACTCTCCTTTATTTATGCAAATAAAAGCGTCAATTTTACCATATAATATGATTCCACTGACGCTTCTTTCTCTTACTTCTTTCTCAACGTTTTATAAAATAACAATTTCATCCTATGTAATATTTTTCCACCAGATAATGTTCACCGAATTAATTTCTTCATCAGCCATTATTTATTTAAAAAATTAACCGATTTTCCTGCTCCCACAACCACAGCTTCCAATGCCGAATCTCCAACATAAGCACGAATACCTGTACTTTCTTCCACTAATTTATCCAAACCATAAATCAGACTTCCGCCTCCACTCAAAATAATGCCTTGTTCAGCAATATCCGCAACCAATTCTGGTGGTGAAATTTCCAATACATTATGAATAGTATCTAAAATCTGTGCTGTCACCTCAGCAAACGCCTCGATGGTTTCCTCTGAAGATACAATTATTCTGGCAGGGAATCCCGATACCAGATCTCTTCCTTTCACCTCCATCATAACCGGCTCTTCTCTTGGATATACAGAACCGATTGCTATCTTAATCTTCTCCGCAGTTGGCTCACCGATTAATAAATTGTAAGTTCGACGAATATATTTTATCATAGCTTCATTGTAATCATCGCCAGCAAGTTTCAAAGAATTACTTTCTACGATTCCGCCAAGTGATATAACTGCCACATCGCTGGTTCCACCACCAATATCCACAATCATAGTTCCTTTCGGTAAAGAAATATCTATTCCAGAACCAATTGCCGCTGCAATTGGTTCTTCCATGATGTCAACATGTTTTGCTCCTGTCCGATAAACTGCATCCTCTACAGCACGTTTTTCCACTTCGGTAACTCCACTCGGAACACAAACGCAAATCCTAGGTCTTCCAAACATTCTCTTTTTTTGCATAGCGGTTTCAATGAATGCTTTCAACATTCTTTCCGTAACCGTATAATCCGAGATCACACCTTGCTTAAGCGGACGAATCACTTCAATATTGGCAGGTTCTTTTCCAATCATCATTTTAGCTTTCTGACCAATTGCAATCAATCTCTTCGTTTTCTTTTCAAACGCCACTACCGACGGCTGATTGATCACAATCCCCTTCCCCTTTACATAAACAAGAACATTTGCAGTTCCCAAATCAATTCCTATATCCATATCAAACATTACGTTTTCCTCCGTTGTCCATCCAATTATCCTAATTATGAAATACCTGTATTTATAACAAATAAAAGTCAGCCAAATATATACTAACAAAAAATACAGAAAAAACAACCTTTTTTTTGTTTTTTCTGTATTTTTTCTTTTATTATTCTTTTTAGCTTACTCAAAATCGCCTGGAAGTAAATGATGTTCCTGCTCTCCAGTAGACATTTCCCTATTATGTGCTTTAGATACTGCATTATCCACAATTTTTAATACACGATCCAAATTACCACTTTCTACTTCCTGCATTTTTTTACGAAGCTGCGTCTCAGCACCGGATTCGCATGGATATCCCAAATGTACTGCATGATTCTTTGCAATCGCAAATACATCCATATCTGTAATTCTATGCACTTGTATCAAATGTTTGAACTGGGATGATATCACAACATTATTTTTGAAAATCTTTGACAATGTTTCTATTTGTCCCGTCATAATAATCACTACATCATTACTTGGATTACTAACAATCTTATATAACTCATCCAACTTCTCGTTTGTTAAAATTCCTGCATTCTCAACAACCAGACATCCTCCCTGTAACTTACCAATTGCATCACTAATATTGGCTCTGTTCAATGCACCGGCTTTGATTTTAGCAATCGTTTTGTTTTTACAAATTCCCATAGAATAAAAACTTCTTGCAAAATCTTCTGCAATAGTAGTTGTTCCAAAACCATACTGTCCCAGAATCACGATATTTCTTGGCTCAGATGGATTTTCACTTATGAATTGCATCGTCTGAATAATCTGGTCACTAACTGCATTTACTGTCAGATATTTACCCAAAAACTGCTCTGCACCAACCGGTAATACAAATTCGCCTTGTTTTGCCTCTTCCTCAGCTTTCCGTCTTGCCTCTTCTTCAGCTCTTAATCTAGCTTCTTCTTCAGCTTTCCGTCTTGCCTCTTCCTCAGCTCTTAATCTAGCTTCTTCAGCTTTCCGTCTTGCCTCTTCCTCAGCTCTTAATCTAGCTTCTTCCTCAGCCTTCCGTCTTGCCTCTTCCTCAGCTC
>CAJOPP010000571.1 GCA_905236365.1 uncultured Lachnospiraceae bacterium | reverse complement strand
TTATTCGAATCTGCCAACGAAGTAATGTCCGGCACTACCAACACCTATCAGTTAATGGATATTTTAAGTAATATTCGTTATTTTGATGATTCTACTTATGCACATTCCATGAATGTTTCTTTGCTTGCAAATATTTTAGGACGCTGGCTGCATTATGACGATGAGCAACTAAAAATCCTGACTGTAGCAGGCTTGTTACACGATATTGGTAAGGTACTGATTCCACCGGAATTGATAAAAAAACCAGGTCGCCTTACCTCCGATGAATTTGAGTTGATCAAACAGCATCCCCTCAAAGGATACGAACTTCTAAAAACAAAAAATGTGGATGAAAATATCGCCCGGGTTGCCCTTCTTCACCATGAAAAATGTGATGGCAGCGGCTACCCATATGGTCTGAAGGGAGATCAGATCAACGATATGGTAAAACTGATTACCATTGTAGATATTTACGAGGCAATGACTGCTAACCGATGTTATCATGAAGGGATTTGTCCATTTGCTGTTATCCGATTATACGAGGACGAAGGCTTTGCCAAATATGACCCAAAATTCTTACTTCCTTTCTTACGGGGAATTTCAGATACTTATTTGCACACCACAGTCCTTTTGAATGACGGACGTCAGGGTGAAGTCGTTTTGACAAACCAAACGGTTATCTCCCGCCCAGGTCTTTTGATTGATGGTGAATATTTGGATCTTTCCCGTCATCCCGAACTGAATATTGTAGCGGTATTATAAACTTTCAATTCCTTGCAATTATGTCAAGTCCGAAATAATTGATTTTTCAAGGTTTTGTTAGTATTTACCATCAATGTCATTTACTTAAGAATTTGCCAATACACAGTATTTCATGATCTCGGCAGACTATGTTATGTTTCCAAAGTATATTCGTCAAGTTAAACATACAATATAGCATTGAAACGAATTCAGGCTGTGGAAGTAAGACCATGGGAATCGCGGAAGCCCTTGCTGAACACGATTCTCGTCCTATCGGCTTACTGCAACGTTCATCCTGACTGAGCTGAAATGCATATTGTATGTGCAACTTACTCTTTTACAATCACTAATTTGTCGCCAACATTGATATAATCTGAATCAAGATCATTGATCTGTTTTAACCGATTGACTGTCGTATAATAATTTTTTGCAATGCCCCAAAGTGTATCATCTTTCTTTACAATGTATCCCACGACACCCGGAAGTTCTTTTTTTCTCTGCTGATTGATTGGCTCCACTTTCATATCCAATACCGCTTTTGCCTGCTCATTTGAAAATGCCAACACTTCAAGAGAAATTTCCGCCTTGATTTCAATCTGGTTCTCGTTTAACTGCAATGCCGTAATCTGATCCAAAAAAGGTATGATCGAATAGGTAATGTCCTCTTTCATCCCTGTCACTTCAATCTCATGAGAAAATGGAATATCAAAGGTAACAGAAGATAATGTCCCTTTTTCTGCCTTATTCATATAGGTGATCTGTGTACCCAATACCCCATCTACCAGAATTCCTTTGTTCGTACGCTCCGTCTCTTCAATGGATACCGAGCCTTCCACATGACAAATCTGCAAAACAGATTGCTGTTTGGGCATACTCACTGTCTCGGACACCTTCATTTTTGCACAATTTCGAAGCAGTAAATGCTGAACATTAAATGTTCTCCATTCCGGATTGATCTCCATTTCTGTGGAATAAGCATCCCGAACCAGATTCATTTCTTCATTTCCATACAGTTTGATTTCCACAGTAAAATCTGACGCGATATCCATCAGGCGATCCTCTCCGCTTTCATCCGGAATCACGGTGATATGATACTGATCCAGGCTAAGAAAACTTCCCGAAATCATATCCTCACTGCAGACTTCTTCCTCAATCTGCTTTTCAAACGGTACTTCCATAGTAAAGAACTGAATCGGCATATCCTCTTCTTCTGCCCGATATATCAAAAAAATATTCAGATTCCCACTTGCAGTCAGATAGCCATCCCCGGATTTCATCTGAGTATTTGTCACTGTAACACTTTTCCATATTACCTGATAAATATTCGGCTTATTTGCCGGAATCTCCACCTGCTCGTCAATCCGCATTTTTTCCTTTTTCTGCAGTTGCAGACTCATCATAGACAAAGAACCATTTAGAATCTCAATGGCATTCTCCTCCTCATCCTCAATTCCGATTACTGCCTGAAAATTCTCATTTTCTTTCACCTGATAATCAATTCCAATTAACGCCTTCAGACTGAGTTTTCGTGAATGCAGCATCGCAACCGTCAAATCATTCAGACTGGAGTGCACTTCTATGTAATCCCCCTCATTCGTTCCATCTGCATTGATATATTCCACAAATGGCACTTTACCACTCAAACTGTCAAATACATTTCCCTCTTTGTCCGCACTATAAAGAATCTGATAATTCAAATTTCCTTTGATTTGAAAGCGATCCACCATTGCCTGCGTCTCATCAATTACAATATTTCCTTTTACAAGAACCAGACGCTCCATGTCCAAAAGATTCTCTGGAACATTGATTGTATCATCTATTGTAAACTGCATTGCATTTTTCACTTTCCATGTGTAATTTCGAATTTCTCTTTTTATAAATTCCATACTGCCTCCTAAAAACATATTTGTAGTTTGTTTATCTATCCACCATTATATGTGGGAGGAATATACATTATGCATTTTGATTCCCGTTTCTACATTTTTTCTTTTCTAAATTCCTGTTTGTGAGGGAGACGCTTCGAAAGTTGGTGGGGAATCGGACGCCGGTGAACATCATGCTACCGAAACAATTCCTCTCTGACC
>CAJOPP010000570.1 GCA_905236365.1 uncultured Lachnospiraceae bacterium | reverse complement strand
GGAAAGAAAATGTATCAGAACCTGCTCCTAAGATTACATACTGAATCTTTTCACCGTTTTTCCCAAAACGTTCGATTCGTTTCTCCAGAAAATTCATTCTTGGAATTATGATCGGCAATAAAAAACGGTTGATCACACTTTCGAGAGAATCTCCTTCCTTTCTATAGAGCTCAGAATCTTTCCTACTCAGATTGGAATATATCTGTTCATACTCCGTTTCCCCCAAAAGGTCATAAGCAAGATAATCATCACAAAGCCTGCCCTGCTTTTCTCTGGTATACCATGCTCTTACAAATGCACAAACCTTTGAAGTTCTGCTTTCCATCCCTGCTTCCATATAATTTACCTCTTCCTGTCATAAATAAAACTTATTAAACACTATAATATATTGAGAATTGCCTTTTCCCTGAAATCACTTTATAATGTATCTAACAATTTGTTGAACACTTGTAAATCAAAAAAATTGCAAACAACAATTTCTCAATCCGCCCGCTGAGTAAAATCGGCGTGTGACATTATTTTTCATAACACATTTCTCCTATATTTTGTCACTATATTAGTTTATCAGTATATACAATAACAGATTGATCTGACATTTCTGTATACTGCATATAAGATACTATATTCGATTCTTTTTTTTTGTACAATTCATTTTTGAGAAAACGTATTCATAAAACTTGGATTTTATATTCAAAATCAGCGAAAATAAGCAAAAAACAAGTAATTTTTATACTGATTTTCTTTATTTTTGAAATCGTTTTCACTACCAATTCACAACAAGCTTATATTTTTTAACTCAGGAAAAGAAAAGCAGCTTTCTGATTTTACATTCAGAAAGCTGCTTTTCTTTTCTATTATCTTTTATAGTAGTACCATATGCATTTACCGGAACACAACCTGTTCCGTCCCTATATCATAGGAATGTTCTTCATCAACCGAGATTTGAACCCTTTTCTCACGGAAACTAACCTCCATTGCCCTTATTACTTTATTTCCGGTTAAGAAATCTGTCTCAAAAACAGGTTCGAGCACTATCGTTTCCTGCTTTTCCCTTATCTCAATCTTATTTTTAATAGTTTTAAATTGGGTAATATTTCCATTCTCGTCAAAGCAAAGCGAATTTCCTTCCGCATGCAGTCTGTAATTTGCCGGATCATACGGATATATTACACCATATTCCGTCTCTAATTTTTCTCCAAATGCCGGCTCGATGGATTTTAACCGTCCAGCCTCTGTAAGTGCTAATCCAAACTGTGTCTTTATCGTTCCATACTTCGTATCGATATAAAGCTCACTTCTCGGCCAAATGGTAAGTGTCTTGATTCCTCCGCCCGGATAAAAGCAAATACACAATGGTTTTAAATTTCTGACTTTACCAAATAATTCCACCGGCTGTTCCTTTAATAACTCATACTCTTCTGTTTCTGTCCAATATCCACTCAATTGTCCGTATAATGGAAAGATCCGCTTTATCGTCCCGTCGGGATAGAACGTGATCAACTCTGCATCTATCGTTCCCACAACTGTTTCAATCGGTTGTGGTTCTTCCAAATAAACGGATTTGAGACTTCCATCTTCATAATACGTAACAGATTCCCTATACTTCTTTCTCACATCAGAATATGTAGCATTTGGAATCAAATCACCATATGGCGTCTTTAACACCCTGTATTCCTTTTCTTTCATTGCTTTACCTTTCAACGTCATGGAACCTTTCAATCACAAAACGGAATCCCTATTAGATTCTGTAATCGTCCTTCAAGCCATCAAAAAGACCATATTCCATAAGAATCTCTTCCAGTCTGTCTTGTGACATCGGAGTCGGAATCGTCAGCTTTGTATTATTCTCTACTGCCTCTGCCAGATTTCTATACTCCTGTGCCTGCTTTGAATCCGGATCATATGCGATTACAGTCTTCTTGTTAATCTCTGCACGCTGTACCAGATTATCTCTTGGAACAAAATACAAAAGCTGTGTTCCAAGTTCCTCTGCGAACGCACGAAGCAGATCCTCTTCACGATCAACATTACGGCTGTTGCAAATGATACCGCCCAAACGTACGCCCCCTTGTTTTGCATATTTTTTGATACCCTTTGAAATGTTGTTTGCTGCATAAAGAGCCATCATTTCGCCACTCGCTACAATATAAATCTCCTGTGCTTTTCCTTCACGGATTGGCATTGCAAATCCACCGCAGACAACGTCACCTAATACGTCATAGAACACATAGTCCAAATCATCTGTATATGCTCCAAGACGCTCTAAAAGACCAATCGAAGTGATAATTCCACGTCCTGCACATCCAACACCAGGTTCCGGTCCACCGGATTCCACACATCTTGTTCCCTTATAACCTTCTTTCAGAATCTGGTCAAGATCGATATCCTCCCCTTCTGTTCTCAATGTATCCAAAACGGTTTTCTGTGCAAGTCCTCCCAGCAATAATCTGGTCGAATCCGCCTTTGGATCACAACCAACCACCATAACCTTCTTGCCTAGTTCCACAAGACCTGCTGTCAGGTTCTGTGTTGTTGTCGATTTACCAATACCACCTTTTCCATAAATTGCTACTTGTCTTAAATTTCCCATTTTTCTTTCCTCTTTCTTAGTCTTAATTTTATATTCTAAAGGGATACACCCTTTTAACCATGTGAAAATGTTTCTTTTACTGTTACCTTGTTCAAATATATTTGTTTTCCAAAATCTTTTCCACCCGGAACACCAATTGCATCTGCCCGGCACCGCTGACAGTGACAGAACACATCCAGATACGGAGCTGCCTTTTCTCTGGCTTCACCCAATTCCTCACAGGTTGGCTGTCGCTTATCTGCCAGTTCATATTGCGGAATCAACGGAATAACATTATATATTTTGGCTCCGGCTGCAGCCACCGTTTTTGCAATTTCTTCGATATGCTGATCATTAACCTCCGGTACCAATACGGTATTTACTTTGATCATAATTCCGGCTTCACTGATTTTTCGGATTCCTTCCAACTGATTATGTATCAGAATCTCAGCTGCTTCGCTCCCCTCATACCATTTTCCGTGATAAAGAATTCCGGTATTCAACTGAGCCTCAATCTCCGGGTCTACCGCATTTACAGTAACCGTAAGAGAATCAATCCCTACTTCAATAATTTCATCTGCTC
>CAJOPP010000569.1 GCA_905236365.1 uncultured Lachnospiraceae bacterium | reverse complement strand
GGGTTCAATCTCCGTCTGAGATATACGCTCCGCGAGGATGCGCAGGAATTTGCATATGAAATATGTCAGCATAGCTGACGCAAATCCTGCGCCAAGACTCGCGAGCGAGTCTTGAATTTACGATGCAACAGGCATATTGGAATGTGCGTCTACACTATGCCTGTTGCGTATCTGTTCAGCCCCGCTGAATAGATACCATTTTACATAAATTAAAACGAAAGGAAAAGAAAATGTCAGAGCAGATTATAAATGTTGACTTTGAAAGTGAAATGGGGCAAAGTTATGTGGATTATGCCATGAGCGTAATCACAGACCGTGCGTTACCGGATGTGCGGGATGGATTAAAGCCGGTGCAGCGCAAGATCCTATATGCCATCAATCAGTTGACTCATTCCAACACTCCACATCGGAAGTGCGCCAGAATTGTTGGAGATACGATGGGTAAATACCATCCTCATGGTGACAGTTCTATCTATGAGGGTTTGGTTAATCTTGCACAGGATTGGAAATTATTGCATCCGTTGATTGATTCCCATGGAAACTTCGGTTCCATCGATGGTGACGGAGCAGCGGCAATGAGATACACAGAAGCGCGAATATCGGAATATGCAGAAGAAGTATGTATGAAGGATTTGGGTTATTTTAAGGATCAGTTTGTTCCTAATTTTGATAATACGGAGATGGAGCCGACCATACTGCCATTTCAGATTCCAAACATTCTGGTCAGTGGAGCAAAGGGAATTGCGGTTGGTATGGCAACAAATATTCCGACTCATAATCTGGGCGAGATTATTGATTCTTTTATTCTTTACATGAAGAATGAGAAGATTTCCCTGGAGGAATTATTGGAGGTTATGCCGGGACCTGATTTTGCGACAGGCGGTATCATTAATGCGTCCAAAGAAGAACTGTTAGAGATATACCGTACGGGTAAGGGCAGAATCCGGGTGCGAGGTAAAGTCGAAGTGAAGGAAATAGGATATGGTAGGAAGTCAATCTGTGTAACAGAGATTCCCCATACCATGATTGGTTCCACTGCTGATTATCTGGATAAAGTTGCGGAATTAGCACGGAACCGGGAACTTCCTGCTGTAGTGGATATTGCTGACAGAGGGGATAAGACGGGAGAGTGTCTTTGTATTGATGTCAAGAAAGGAACCACCGATGAAGAAATTCAAAATATGATCAATATTCTTTACAAGAAAACAGGATTAGAGGATACGTTTGGTGTCAATATGAACTGTATTTGTGATGGTGAACCGGTAGTAATGGGATTAAAAGAAATCTATCGGGAATACTATCAGTTCAAAAAACAAATTTATGAGACAAAATATCGAAAATTATTGGAGAAGCAGTTAGAGGTGCGGGAGGTCAAAGAAGGTTTAATTGAAGCAGTAGATATGATTGATCTGATTATTGAGATTATACGCGGCTCCAAGAAACGAGCGGACACTAAAGCCTGCTTTATGAATGGTGACACCTCAAATATCACTTTCCGTTACAAAGGCTCCGAGGCAGATGCCAGGCAACTCCATTTTACTGAACGTCAGGCAGATGCAATTCTTGCGATGCAGTTACAGCAGCTGATCGGTCTGGAGATTCTCAATCTGAAAAAGGACTTTGAAGAAGCAGACAAATTGGTAAAACGATATTCAAAACTATTGGAAAGTCCGTCTGCCATGAAAAAGAAAATGGTAGAAGACCTGGAGGAAATCAAGAAAAAATTTGCAATCGAAAGGCGTTCTGTAATCAGTGATTGTGGAGAAGTAGTGATTCGTAAGGAAAAAGAAATTGCAACGGAAGTTGGTGTTTTGCTGGATCGATTCTATTACATCAAAGTGATTGATGGCAGTGTCTATGATAAGAATATCGAACAGATCGGAAAAGATTACCGGTTTGCTGTCAAATGTCAGAGTACAGAAAGAATCCAGATTTTTTCAGATGATGGGAATATGTATACTGTCAAGATACAGGATATCATCAAGAATCAGGCTAAGAGAAACACTTCTACAAAGAAAAAAGATTTTGGTGGTGGTGTGATTGGTCGTCTGGCAGACAAAGGAATTCAGATTTTTGATTTCTGCAATATGGAACGGGATGCAAATCTCCTGTATATGGGATGTCCGGAGCAGAATACATCCGAGACCCTCCTTTTTGTAGATAAGAGTGGAAAGGCAAAACAAGTTGCAGTAACTGCTTTCGATACAAAGAACAAATGCATTTCTGCCTGCAGTAAAGATACGATTTTTATATCGGATGTAAAGGAGGAACAGACAGATCTGGTTGCAAAATCTCATGATGGATATTTTGTTCGTGTAAATATCGCCGAAATTCCGGCAAAGGGGAAAGGTGCAGCCGGTAACAAACTGATCAGTCTGCGGGAGAACGATTATCTGGAGAATGTATGGATCGGCGATGTACAAGACGCCATTTATGTGGAAGAAAATGAAATTAAGTTTTCCAGAGTTAAACTTGTAAAAATGGGTGCAAAGGGTGTTAAAATGAGAATATAATGAATGCAAGCCCTATGGAGCACATGACGAATTCATAATAGTTCATAATGTAAGGAGGAACAAAACATGGCAAGTATTGCAATTGATGGACCGGCAGGTGCAGGAAAGAGCACTATTGCAAAAAGAGTTGCAAAAGAGCTGGATTATATTTATGTGGATACCGGAGCACTATACCGGGCAATCGCATATTATCTTGTAAACAATCAGGTGGATATTGAAGATGAGAAGGCTTTGACAGCAGCATGTGAGAAGATTACAATTGGGATTCAGTATGAAAATGATGCACAGCAGGTGATTCTGAATGGTGAAAATGTCACACCTTTTTTAAGGACAGAAGAGACGGGAAATATGGCATCGAAGTCATCGGCCAAAGCACCTGTTCGTGCGGCATTGCTGGATTTACAACGAAATATTGCAAAAGAATACGATGTGGTAATGGATGGAAGAGATATTGGAACCAATGTACTTCCAAATGCAGAGGTCAAGATTTATTTGACGGCATCTTCCAAAGAACGTGCTAACAGACGGTACAAAGAGCTGATTGAAAAGGGAGAAAAAGCGGATTTTGATAAGATTGAGGCAGATATCATTGAGCGGGATGAGCGTGATATGAATCGGGCAATCGCACCACTTAAGCAGGCAGAGGATGCTGTCTTGGTTGATAGTTCTGATATGGGCATTGAAAAAGTGGTGAATACAATCTTAGCAATTGTAAAGGATAAAATTAAATAAAAGAAACATACGGGAGATTGCTCGTTGGATTAAAGAATGGTTTGTGAGGTAATATATGGAGGTACTATTAGCAAAAACAGCAGGCTTTTGTTTTGGTGTAAAGCGTGCTGTTGATACTGTTTATCAACATGTGGGGGATGGTAAGGTCTATACCTATGGACCTATCGTCCATAATGAAGAAGTTGTAAAAGATCTGGAAAAAAAAGGAGTTCAGATTATTGAGAAAGAAGATTTGGAATCAATTGAGGAAGGGACGGTTATCATTCGTGCACATGGTGTAGAACGTAGTGTTTACGATGCAATTCAAAAAAAATCATTAAATTTAGTAGATGCTACCTGTCCTTTTGTTAAGAAAATTCATGAAATTGTCGATAAAGATAGTGCAGCTAATAAACAGATTGTGATTGTTGGAAATAGAGAACATCCGGAAGTAAAGGGAATATACGACAGATGTAACACAATTCCGGTAGTGTTGGAGACTCCGGAAGAGGCAGAGAATCTTGTGTTTCCGAAAGGCCAGGAAATCAGTCTGGTAGCACAGACGACATTTAATTACAAGAAATTCAATTCTATAGTTGAAATTTTTCAAAAAAAAGGTTATAATATAACCGTTTATAACACCATTTGCAATGCAACAGAAGAAAGACAAAAAGAAGCAGCTTCTATTGCAGGGCAGGTAGATGCGATGATTGTGATTGGTGGAAGGAACAGTTCTAACACACAAAAGCTATATGACATTAGCAAAAAGGAATGTGAAAATACTTACTATATACAGACACTCGTTGATTTGGATTTAGCTGCTTTTGAATCCGTTGGTAGGGTAGGTATTACAGCAGGGGCATCTACCCCTAATCAAATTATTAAGGAGGTTCATGGTAGCATGGCAG
>CAJOPP010000568.1 GCA_905236365.1 uncultured Lachnospiraceae bacterium | reverse complement strand
TCCTTCAAATCATATAATTCTTTAATCATTACCTGTTCTCTCATAATTTCCTTTCTACAATGTCACTGTAGCCTTTCTAAATTTTTTATATAAAACGTTGCTTGCAAAATCTAATGCCAAGTTAGAATTGATGTGCAAAAGCATATCAGCTTATTCATCAAAAAAGAAAGAAACCAATTGTTTTGCCTCCTGATCCTTATCCGAATTGGACAACACTACCATATAAACCGGATCATAAGCCACCATATGATAATCTTTCCATTTAGTGCTTTCCTGCAAACTGATTGCCTCATCTTTCATATATTTCTCATAGTTTGCATAATCTTCACCTAATATTTCCTTCCAGTCCTTAAATACAGCATTCCCCTTATATTCATCATAAATTGACTGATCACAAATCAGAACATCTGTAACGCCGTCACTCATTACAATACTCATTTTCATGACTGCAGCATAACTGTTTCCTGAAAGAGCATTGGTATCAAGCAGGATTTCTTCTTTCGGATCTCCTGTTCCTAAAAAGGACAACAGATCATCTTCTAATCGTATCGTGTCATCTTCCAGATCAAGCCCCACATCAACAATCGCAATGGATATCAGTGTCTTTTTCTGTGCATTATGAAAAATGGTAACTCCTATATACACAATCATTACAACTGCAAAAATGGCAACAAACACAATTTTATAATAGGTAAAAATATGTCTTATTTTCTGTCTCAGATTCATCTCCTTCATTTGTGCACGTTGCAGTGCACGCTTTTCCTTTGCTGTCAGATCAGATTCATATACCCTAACAGAACCTTCTGTACTTTCTTTCTCATCCTCTGATGTAGGATTCGTATCTACATGTTCTTCTTCAATTCTCATCATTCTTTTCCTTTCGTCTACCGTTCCTCTAAGTAATCCATAGCATTTAGTATGTGCTCGATTCTTCTATGCTTCCATAATCTCAGATTTATTGTTTCTTATTCTGATTGGAAGTCTTTTTTCTGCTTGTACTCTTTGAATCTTTTACAGGTTTTTTGTAAAACTGAGCGGCATAATCAAAACAATTCCTTAAATTATACTGATTATTCAATCCTTTTACCGCTTCGGTACGCTGTCTGATAAACGCTTCTAATTTTTGCATGTATTCTTCTTCCGTAATCGTACCTTCCGCCACATAGGAAAGTCCCTTTTCCCAACTGGCTGTCAGCTCCGGATTCAATAATGATTTAATGGAAAATGCCACAACATCATGAATCATTTCGCCCATCAATGTCGGCGTAATGATCTGTGTCTTCTTATTCAAATCCAGATATTTATTATTCACCAGCTTCTTGATAATCTCTGCCCTGGTCGCAGACGTTCCAATTCCACTTCCTTTAATCTGTGCCCGAAGTTCTTCATCTTCTATCAATTGTCCGGCATTTTCCATTGCAAGAATCAATGTTCCGGAACTATAACGCTTTGGCGGTGAAGTTTCCCCTTCCTTCACTTCAAAATTGCGGATTGGCAGCTGCATTCCTTTTTTTAACTGCATCGCTGCATCCACCATTTCCTTTGAATATTTGCTCTCTTCGTCCTCTTTCTGCTTTCCAAAAGAATACACCGTAATCGGAAGATAGCCCGGTTCAACTAAAACCTTAAAATTCGCAAATAATTTTTCTCCATTGCGATTCAAAGTCAGTGCCAGCTTTTGGTAAACGGCAGGAGGATAGAAAATACTCAAAAACCGTCTTACAATGATCTCATATACTTTCCTGGCTGTATCATTCAAGCTATTAAATGCCCCAAGTCCCTGACCGGTAGGAATGATCGCATAATGATCGGTAATCTGTTTATCATTGACATATCTGGTCTTCGCAATCCCCTTATAACTTCCACTTTCTAATATCTTTCCGGCATATTCTTTCATGGACGGAATATTCTGAAGCCCCGAAATATTTTTGTAAATCTCCTTGCTGACCGCTGTAGATAACACTCTTGCATCCGTTCTCGGATAAGTCACCATTTTCTTTTCATATAGTTCCTGTACAATTTTCAAAGTCTCGTCCGGACTGATCTTAAATAATCTGGAACAATCATTTTGCAACTCTGCCAGATTATACAAAAGCGGTGCATTTTTATTTTCCTTCTTCTTTTCCACCTTGTCAATAACTGCCATAACCGGTTCCGGTCTGGACAGTTCCTCGATTAACTGATTCGCATCTTTTTCCTCTTTGAATCCATTCTCTTTATAAAGCAATAGTGACTGAAAATATTTTGTTCCTTCAACGGACTTCCACTCTGCTTCAAAAGTCCCATCAGCCAATGCCACATTTCCAATTACCCGGTAAAACGGTGTTTTTACAAATTGGCGGATTTCCCGTTCCCGCCTTACGATCATTCCCAATACGCAGGTCATGACACGCCCTACCGAAATTACACACCTGTCCTTTCCCAGATAACTCTTCACTTGATAACTATACTTCAAAGTCAAAACTCTGGAAAAATTGATTCCCATCAGATAGTCTTCCTTCGCCCGCAAATACGCAGAAGCACAAAGATTATCATACTCATGTAAATCCTTTGCCTCTCTGATTCCCCGAAGAATCTCCTCCTCTGTCTGGGAATCGATCCAGACTCTCCTCTTTTCCTTCGTGTCCGGCACCTCTGCCATCTGATCCACCAAACGGTAAATATACTCTCCTTCTCTTCCTGAGTCCGTACAGACATATATACAGGACACATCCTCCCGATTCAACAAGCCCTTAACAATTTGAAATTGCTTTGATACACCATCAATCACCTCATACCGAAACTTCTCCGGCAAAAAAGGCAAAGTCTCTACGCTCCATTTTTTCAGTGCAGGATCATATTCCTCGGGATAACTCATCGTTACAAGATGACCCACACACCATGTAACAATAGAATCCTCCGACTCAATATATCCATCCTTGCTGCCACCACTAATACTCAACGCTTTTGCAAACTCTCTGGCAACACTCGGTTTTTCTGCTATATATAAATTCTTCAAATAAATTACCTTTCTTTCTCATCCTAACAAACAACTTTTAATCTGCGATACTCACCAATATGCACTTCATCTATTGTAACTTGAACCTTCCCTTTTGTAAAGTTCTCTCTTAAAATTCCTCTTTCACCTATGCCTGCACACTTACTGTTCAGACGTAGGCCACCGAGTGAACCAATGTCATGATGTCGGGGTCAAAACTATGCATTTTTGTTTTGCTTTGTCAAGTTGCACATAAAATATGCATTTCCACTCAGTCAGGCTGAACGTTCCAGTAAGCCCATAAGATGAGAATCGTGTTCAGCAAG
>CAJOPP010000567.1 GCA_905236365.1 uncultured Lachnospiraceae bacterium | reverse complement strand
CCCCTGCCGCAACCGTATGCACATCAAGACCACCAAAGTCCTCATAGATTCCTGCTCGGATGCTTTCAAGATACGCCTGCCGGGCATTGTACGGTACTTCATTTGTGTACGGTGTAACTCCTGAATTTTCAGTATCAGCAACCGCGATATGCGTCAGCTTTAAGCGGTCTCTGAATTGTGCAAGGTCTTGATCTGTCATTCCTCCTGCATTAGACACAATCCAGTAAATTTGTGAAACATCGGTCAGATCATTAGCAAAGCCAGAACGGATAAGGTCGAAGGAATCAATCAACGCCCTCATGCCAACAAGCGTTGACTGCTTCAAGTCAGAACCCCACAGCGGAATGATCGGAAGCGAACCGTAGTTGTCTTCTCCGATCACTTCCTCCCCGTCTGCTTCTGAACGCGAAATTGTGACACGATAAGCCCTTTTTTGCTGAATTTCCACAAAATCTCCGTTTTTGATATCGGATTTGTACTTTGTAAGTCCATCCTCCTCATACAGCACCGCAAGCATCGGCTTTCTGCTGTCGATCTGCCAGAAGCGGATTCCTGCTCTAAGTGCTCCTGTGTCTTCATCCCACAGCGGCACAAATTCAGTCAACTTGAATACGTGCATCCCGTTCACATCCCAGAATCCGAACGCAACACCATGAATGAGCGCATAATAGCCGAGCCTTTTCAGTGTTGTGTCAAACCGATCTCCAAGCGCGGCTTTGATACCCTCTTCATTGTCGGAAAAGGACACGCCGTTGCCAAGAAGGTACGTGTTCCTCTGAGTGTTCAGTCGTCGGAAAAAGTTCGAAGACAGCTTATTGTTGGATGCAGTATAATCTTCTATCGCCGAACCAGTCAGAGTAAAGATCGTCTGCACGTATTCATTGATTGTCTTGTTTTTCTGATGATCGTACAGGTCAGCATCCATAGCCATTTTGTAATCATCGGAGTTCTTGTGTGAATTGATCGCCACAGCCACGGCCTTCGCAACTCCACCGTTTGTTACCTCATCCTGAAAATCCTGAAAAGTAAACATCCGTTTTCCCCTTTCCTGTTTTGCTTTAGTGTACCAAAAATTACGTAAAAAATCAACTTTTTATATAAGTGTATGATAAATGTATGATAAAATGTAGGATAATATGAAAACCGTTTTCATATTTTACAAAAAATCAAAAAATACAATATACTTTTATATTATTATTTATATATTTATATTATTTTATTTTATCTTTTATGTAGGATGTAGGATAATGTAGTATAATTCCGTATATAGTAAACTTTTAAAAATATATTATAGTAATATAATAATAGAAAAATGTATGTTGTATAATACATTTTCATATAAAAAAAGCAAGGAAAAGTCCTTGCTTTTATTTTTATCCAAAATATTCAAAGTGATATCCTTTCGTATGCTCATGCTTTTTCCTGCATACTGCACTAATATTTGATGCCGGAACCCCAAGCTTCCTTCCTGCTTCGTTTACACTTTCGTAAATAGTATCCGTTTCATAACAATAAACTTTTCGCTTAGGTTTTGAATCACTTATTTTCTTTTTCGCTTCTTCTGGCATTTTACGGCCTTTTCGGACTTTACTCATTTTTGCTTTTGCTTCATCAGACATTTTCCTTCCTGTTGCGGCTTTCCGCATCTTTTCAATTGTTTCAGGTGAAAAAGTTCTCCCTTTTGCGGCTTCGCTCATTTTTCTTTTTGTTTCTTCGCTATGCTTTCTCCCTCTATGCTTATCAGCTCTTTTTTCTATAGTCTCAAAGCTTTGTTTTACGCCAGCCGCTCCAGATTGTCCACCACTGCTTATATTATAGCCGTATTCGCTTTCGTTTGTTCGGAATTCTGCAATTAACCTTTTTTCAATGTCACACGCTTCATCTTTTGTTAGGCCGGAATATAAAATTTCATGTTCAAAGTTATCCCACCCATATTTTTCAATTGCAAAGTTAAAGTGACGGCTGGACTTATACCCGATACCATTCATCCATCTTCTTTTCGGATTTGTGCCAGTTATGCCGATATACTTTTTACCATTGACTTTATTTGTATGACAATAAACGAAGTATCCCATGTTTCACCTCCGCCTATATTATACCATAAAACAATGAATAAATCAATCACCCAAATACAGATTGATAAGATTCGCTGTCAGCCTTTCGGTAAAGAATCCGTGCAAGGCTTGCGGCATCATCTGGTGCATCATCATGTTCGGCTTCCTCAAAGTAGTCACATATCTGATCAATATACTCCTTGTCTGTACCATCTACGAAAATCAGGTCTTTCCAGATTGCCTTTAAGAACGTAACTATTTTAAGATACTTATTCTGCTTTTCTGCATATGACTGAACCCGACAACCCAGTCCCCGAAGGTCACGAGCAACGAATCCTTTATCCGCATTATTCTCAGAATACAGCCGACTGCACATGAACCGTTTGTAATCTGCTACAATCTCCGTATAACATTCTTCAACGTGCTTCCTACGCATCTTGCCGTAAAGATAGTATTTCCCACCATGCTTCTTCATGATGCCCCACGCCGTAAAGTCTTCGCCATAAAAAGCAGAATCAAGGTGCATGATCCCCTGCTCCGCCATAGCAGGATCGCCGCCCGTGACTGGATTCGTAAAGATCACATCTTCCGAAGCAATGTGCCGCAGTTCGTAGTTCGCCGCAAACAAGGATGGAAGCATCTTCGACCGAATGTCCTCCAGTTCATCCTCTGATATGATCTTCCGAATTTCCTCATGGTAGCAGTCATACTTTTCAGCTTCCGGCATGATGGAAAAGCAATCGTCAGCGTGCCACGGCGTGCCTGTGTTAAATATCCTGCCGCCCCGGTTCTTGATATTCTGCAATTCCTGATAAACAACCTTCGTCCTGTCTCTCTCCGCCTTTGACAACCTATCCTGAACATTGACGATATCATCCGTAAAAATGCGGTCATAATGCTTACCAGTGAGCGAAGAACCGATGCCGATTCCCGTCAACTGATTCGTCCCCTTGATGTCTGTCATTAAATTGGTCGTGATCTCTGTCGCAGATGCCGTTACAAGCCGTAATTTCACGCCATAAATCGTTTCCACGAAATACTGTGTGTGCTCATCCAGTAAAATCTTTTGAACCTGTTTAATGACCTCTTTTACGTCTGTATCGGTCTTTCGCATAAACAGCGTCCGCTTATTTGGAAGCAGAATGATAATCAAAGCCAGCGCAACGGACACGCACGTTGTCTTGTACGTTCCACGGCTGGCCTGCAGTGTCTGATCATCCTTGCCGCGCACCATGTCAATGATCCACTGTTTATGCAAAGAGCTGAGCTTGTCAAAGCCCAGCATCTTTGCAAAGTCCGCAGGTCTGTTT
>CAJOPP010000566.1 GCA_905236365.1 uncultured Lachnospiraceae bacterium | reverse complement strand
TCCATGGCATCGTTACCACTGACGTCTTCTTCCTCCTGCATATTTTTTCCGTTTTCCTCATCCGCCTCATTTGCTATGGTATCCATGACATCGTTACCACTGACGTCTTCTTCCTCCTGCTTATTATTTCCGTTTTCCTCATCCAAAACAATGCCGGGAACATCCTGTGCCACATCTTTTTCCAAGGTAATGGCAGGCAGTATCAACACATAGGTAGTCACAAACACTACGATAGCGGCCAGTCCCAGAACACTTCTTTTCCATAAAGCGGTTTTAGATAAGTTTACCATCTTCGTCCAAAGGTGATTCTGGTTGTTATGATTTTTTTTGTCTAACATCCATTTCATTTTCATCACTCCTTTAAACCCCTTTTCTTTTATCGTCAATACTTCTCTTAATATACTCCATATACTCAGAGCTATATGTATCTTCCGGTTCTCTCCTGTCATAAGGACATTCCATATTCAGGAAAATCTTTTCATGGATACACATAGATCTAAGCACATACCAGCCAAATGTCCAAATATTGTGTTATATGGTATTGCAGTGCAGACATGCGATGGACAACATCCACTCCGTGTCCGCACTGCAAATCCATCTTAAGTTCACTCAGTCAAAATAACCGCTGATTCCTCTGAATCCGGCTTTCTTCCGCTTAAATGCCGAAAACGCATTCCAGTGATCCGATATCTTTATTGCTGTACTTTTCTCCTGACAACCAGTACAATTCCTGCACCGATTACCAAAATTGCGCCCAGAATGTAGAAGATTGTAGTACCGATACCACCGGTGGAAGGAAGCGTGGAACCAGATTTATTAACTACTGTCTGGTAGCCGCCAACAGCAAAATTCGTGTTTGTGTAGGTTACAGTATGACCACCATCCGTTACTTCCTCATCAACAATTTTACCATCCGCATCAAGATACGTTGTTTTAGAGGTTGTAGTTGTAGTCGCGGAAGTCTTTTCAGGTGTAATGCTGAAAGGTTCATTCAGCTTATTATAGCCATTCGGCGCAACTGTTTCTTCAATCAAATACTCTACATTCTGAACACCCTTAATTGTGATTTCACCATTTGCAGGAGTAGCAAGAGTATTGGTATAGTTAGCTGCGCTATCTCCTTCAGCAAAAGTTGCAGGCAGGGTAGCAAATGCGTAAATATAAGAACCATCCGCCGCTGCCGTTTTCTTTACATAGAACGGGAACTTGAACGTAGCATCTGCCAAGTTCTCACCTTGCTGATTAACCTTCTTCAAAGCAAGTGCATAGGTGTAAACCGTAGCACTGTCTTCTTCTGTCTTCTTGGTCGGCTCTTTCTTTTTGTTCTCATCAGTTTCTGTCGGATCATGCCCATACTCAAGATCAACAGTATTCGGGTTACCAGTGCTTGCGATTACAGCATTATCATTGATCTTTGCCTTGTAAGAAATGACAATATCTGTATCTTTTGTAATCGTTGCAAGATAATCATTCTCGAATCTGACAGTGATATTGTCACCAACTTCGCAATCGCCATTACCCTGTGTTACAGCTGTTGCATCTGTATCGCTCCAATACTGAACTGTATAGTTGGTAGCATCGACATCAGTATCATCAACCTTAATGCTGAGGTTGCTCTGTGCTTCGAGTGAAAGTCCTGGACTAAGTTTATCGTGGAAAATATAGTTTACAGCGCCTTTCTTGGCATGTACAACTACCTGATAGGTTACAACATCGCCAACTTTACCATTTCCACTTTCTTTCCCCTGATCAACTGTACCATCATTGCTGATGCCGGTTATGGTCTTGTCAACGGACGGAACACTGTTCTTATCAGAAACTTTTGCGAAAGGATTTGTGCTGTCAATAGTAACAACAGTACCAGTAGTAGTCGTAATGTAATAATATCCATAATCCGGAACCGTGACCGTTTTAGACTGATTAGCTCCAGTAATAGTTACGGACCCAACCTCAGCATCTCCGGAGATATATGTTCCGATTGCCTCAATCATATGAGCACTTAACTGAGTCCGTGTAGTATTTTCAATCCAGTCTGTTGATGTGTCGTCTCTCTCATAATAATGGATATTACCGACAGCATCTTTATCAAATTTGGAAAGCTCATCAGTTGCCACCAACGCATTTTTTCCGTCAAGCAGCGTATAATTGATACCGGCGGATGTCCCGTTGCTTGTAGCGTTAAATACTTTGTATATGTGATATGTTGTTGTATCTGTTGCTGCAAGCTCAGTAGGTGATGTAATAGTAATAGTTTTCGCATTGCTAGCAGTTCCTTCCGGTAATTCTTCTGCCATCGCGGTCACTCCCATTGCCAGTACCATTACCATGGCAATGGTCAAAGCCATCATCTTTTTTAAACTCTTCATAACGCATCCCTCACTTTCTTTATTTTTTCATTCAGAGTTTTGTTAACAGTTGCATACAGACCTAATAAGGGTCGGTCCCCGAATCCCTTTTGGTCCCATCCGCTTCAAAGGTTTCCCTCTGTTCGGCGGAAGAGAACACCAACAAGGTGTTCCTCTAATCAAGAACACGGTTACATATGTATCTTTTTTTATCATTCCAAGGAACACCTCCTTTCCGTCCTCCACATTGTTATTTCAGCCTTCCCATCTCTTTTAATGGCCAGACCTTATATACCAATCGCCCCACTATCTGGTCTTCTGCCACGCAGCCAACAGAAGTACTCCTGCTGTCTACTGACACGCTTCGGTGATCTCCCATCACAAACCATCTTCCTTCCGGCACCTGATAGGGCAGTTCGATATCGGTTTCTCCTAATGCTCTTTCAAACACATATGGTTCATCGATCAGTACATTGTCTACATATACATAGCCTTCTTCATCAATATCCACCCACTGTCCGGCATGAGCGATCACGCGTTTGACCAATATCTTATTGTTATAGTAAAAAGCTACGATATCTCCCGTCTCCATCCTGCTACTTTTCACC
>CAJOPP010000565.1 GCA_905236365.1 uncultured Lachnospiraceae bacterium | reverse complement strand
TGCACCTGGATGGAAGAGGTGCACATTCCTGCTGCAGTCTGCAAAATACAAACGTATGCATTTCATGGGTGTGTCTCTATGAAGAGGCTGTATTTCTACGGAGATGCGCCTAAAGTAGCAAGCTCAACCTTTGATATGATGCACAAGGAGGAGGTTACAGTTTATCATAAAGAAGGCGCGGTTGGGTTTGGTGAGGAATGGCAGGGGTTCAGGACGGAGGTGTTCTGAGCTTCTAGATGTTCGATAATTCATTTGTTTTTAATTATTGCAATTAAAAACATTGCAATAATTAAAAAATTTTTTAAGGAGGACTATTTCATGAAAAAACGATTATCGTCAACAGTCATTGCATTGCTCATACTGATGCAGGGGATGGGAAGTATGAAAATACCCTCTTTGGCTGTACATGAAGATGAAGAGGGAGTAAATGAATTGGTGGAAACTTCTGAATACAATGAAAACGATGAAGATGTCGTTCAGGTACAGAACTTCTCTTATAATAGCTCTTTTGATGTTCAAAATGTCGCATCAGATGAATCGAGCTCTTCACCGGAAAAAGATTATGATGTTTACTCTTGCAGCGAAGAGTGGACAGGTACGGTTTCTGAGTGGATTACGTTAACGCCAGAATTTGAGTATCCACCTGACGAAGATATTGTGGATTCGCAGGAAGATGATTATTTCTTAGAAAGTGGAGAAGAAAGCGAATTCATCTATGAAAAAAAAGGGTTCTCTTTGAAAGAAGCAATTAAAGATGGTCGTGTAAACCGAGGTCTGCTTGATGGAGCAATCCCGATAAATGGTTTAAATGATGGAGTCCTACAAATAAGCAACCTGTCGGATGGTGAGTGGTATGAGCCTTCTGATCTGCCCACAAAAATCAAATGGAATAAAGTTCCTGGTGCAGTCAAATATTATGTAACTGTTGTTAAAGTCGTGAGTAAAAACGGTAACAATGAAGTTACCACTGATATTATTCGTAATAAGGAAACAACAACAAACTCATATGATTTCCCGGCTTTGGGAACAACAGACGGGCTGTATAAGATTTGGGTGGGATCGGTAAGTAACAGCAACACGCCAGCGAATCAAGCTGAGAACGGAAATATTGTTTACATTAATATTGTGGGATATAATTCCCCCAAATTGACCGCTCCTAGTATATCTAAAAGCTATAAGGAGATAGGTAACAGCAGGTTTTATACAGGCTCATACTCTAAGAAAATTTCAAATAATAGTGGTTATACATTAAAATGGCAAGATGAGTACTCTGGTAAGTATTCAATAAAAATAATAGCTTTATCAGGTACTCCGAATTACAGCAATCCTAATGTCAGCGAGAGTAGTGTCCACACATTTTATTCCA
This sequence comes from uncultured Lachnospiraceae bacterium, assembly GCA_905236365.1. Lineage (GTDB taxonomy): Bacteria > Bacillota > Clostridia > Lachnospirales > Lachnospiraceae > CAG-590. The sequence continues at coordinate 3,356 of CAJOPP010000565.1, read as the reverse complement.
GCACAAGCTATTCAGGGACTTCATACCCAATAAGCCAAAGTGAGCTTCAGACATATGCTGGAAAATGGGTGAAAGTGTTTATACAAGCGAACGATGGAATAGGTGGTACATCTTATCCTGGGTATTATTATTTTCAGATAGATGGTACGTCAACTTCTTCGCTTACATTAAGCAAAAGTTCATGGTCGCCTGGGTACAATGCTGATAGCACAACCGTAACTGTTACATGCTCCGGAAGTTATTCTGTGTCAGTTGATGCTGAAACAGGACCTTATAAAGGCTCAAGTGAACCAGTCGAATGGCTCACATATACCAAAAGCGGATCGACGTTAACGTTAAAAGTAAGAAAGAATTATGCTGATAGAGCCAGAAAAGGGACAGTTACTGTTTCTTCAGGCGGAGAAACTAAACTCATTTACGTTACTCAAGGATACGGCGCAGCGGCACCGACATTAATGCTTGGTATTAGTGATGAGTCAAATGATTATGAAGCGACTACATGGTATAATGATGGAGACCTATATGAGTATGGAATATTATACGGTTGGGATGTACTCTATTTAAAAACCAAAATGAAGAATGTACAACGTATATACGTTGATTATAATAACTCTGGTCTTCACTCAGCAGCTTTAGAGGATGGAACTCCAAATCCAAACGGCACAATCTACGACGATGGATTTGTGTTTGTACAACTTAGCACCGGAGAGCTTTTTTCTTCGTTTAACAGACGAATTAACACTAATCCGTCACCTGGAATATATACAATTAGAGTGACAGTCTCAAACTCTGATGCTACGAATGCAAATGGTGAGGGAGATGACTGGAGTATTAAGAAAACTGTTTCGCTCCGAGTGAAAATCACAGGTAAAAGCACATCTGGAGATGGTGGTAGCACAAATGTGGTCGAAAACATTCGTAATCTCATCAAAAATAACTACAAAAAAGCTCTAACTCAATATCGCAAAGATGCTAATGGCGGTAAAAAGGAAGGAGACGTAGGTTATAAATATTCATTTAGTGGGATGTGTGGACGTTGTACAGGCGACCAATTATATCAGCTTGGAATTAAAAAAACTGGATCGTTACCTAATGGCAAAGATTGCTATGATTGGATAAAGAACAATCCATCTGCATTTAACGTTCCTATAAAAATGTACCCTGCTCCAGACAATATTACCAAGAAACAAGCATTGCTGAATGTTTTAAATGAAGCTAATAATTCTACCGGTGAACCCACATACATTGCAATCATGTTTGAAAAGGGTTCTCAAAATCCAGAGGGTGGTCAAAAATATGGTCACATACTGTTAATTTATTCCGTTTATAAAGGTACAGTCTATTATGCTGAGTGTTGGAACCCAAGTATTTCACAACCAACAATAGATCAAGTGACGGAATACAACTGCATGTCAAGAACTATTGAAGGTTTTGCTGACTATTACTCACCTAGAACTGTAAATGGAAAAACAGTATATACGTATATGGGAGCGGCGTGGTTCGGAAATGTAAACAGAACCGTTACTTACGATGGCACCAACTGGGAAAACGGAACCCCGACAACCAAACAGTTCACGTATAAGGATGGCGAGGTCATAACAATTAAAAGCGCATCCGAACTTGGTATCACTAACGGCAACAGAAAGTTCCTCGGTTGGGCAGAATCTGCTGATCCTACCAATCCGAAGTATCAGCCGGGGCAGTCGTTTACAGTTACGAGGAACAAGTGCTTTTATGCGGTATGGCAGGATGTCAGTACTGTCAGATTGTCAGGTAAAATACGTTCATTCTTCCAAAAAAGTGATCCTGTAACGATTACTATAACTGATTCTTCAGGGAAACAGATAGTGAGTCAGAACTTTACTGGATCTGGGAGTACAGGCAAAGTTATAGTGAATCACACTGACATCAACTACAGTTTTGATCTTCCATCCGGTTCGTATACAATGACTGTAAAGAAAGCTTATCATGCAAAGCGCACCTATGATTTAATAATAGGATCAAGCAATCAAGAATTAAACATAGAGATCCACCCATTGGGAGACTTTGGTGGTGATAGTATGCTTGGTGTATTTGATTATGGACGTATTTATTCTGCATACAAAAAGAAAATTACGCTGAGTGGATATGAAGTTTCTATTGCTGATTTGAATCAAGATGGAAGAATTACTGCTTTAGATTATTTATGGGCGAAACAGCATTATTGGAAACAGATTGATTTGCATGGTGGAAGATAAGCAGATAATCAAAAAAACACAAAAATGAGAGGAGATTTATTTAGATGAAAACTCGTATTATGCGTTCTACCCTTTGCATTGTCCTTACATTTCTTTTGATCATTTCTCATGTAAATCTAGGGATTTTAGCTTATGCTGATGGAAATGATGATTTTCGTTTCGTAATATCCGGACCAGAAACTTGTGCTAAAAATTCACAGTTCACATTAAATTTTTCGATTGCTGATATAAAAAATCCATCTGGATTGAGTGGATTCGATGTTTTGGTTTTCTTTGATCAGGATAAATTATCTTATGTAAGTACCCAAATTGGTAAACTGCCGAATGAGGAATGGGATATGCAAGCAGATTATGCAGAGGGTGAAGGACTATATGTAGGATTTGTGGCTGATCCTGAAAACGAGAGCGGTTATGTAAATGCTAAAGATAATGGAAGTTTGACATTTAATATTACATTCAAAGTACTTAATGATTCTGAAGCGCATATTTGGACAGATGGCACTATTGGTTTTGTAAATGGATCAACTGACATTTTCTACTGTTCATATTCTGAGTATATTATTAATAGCAATATACCACAGCATGTACACGAATATGGAGAACCGACGTGGAAGTGGACAGGTTACGAAGCAGCGAAGGCAATCTTCACTTGCACAGATAAGGATGATACCCAGGAAGTAACGGCGACAATCACGTCTAAAATCACCACAGCACCGACCACCGAAGCAGAAGGAGAAAAGACCTATACCGCAACGGTGACCTTCAGTGGAAATACGTATACTGACACGCAGTTTGAGATTCTGGACAAGCTCGAACCGGAAGAACCAATAGATGAGAAGACCTACACCGTGACCTTCGATGCAGACGGCGGTACTCCGGTTCCCGCTGCACAGACAGTTGAATCAGGTAAGACAGCTACCGAACCCGACGAGCCGACCAAGGAAGGGTACACTTTCGATGGATGGTACAACGGTGAAACGAAGTATGACTTCACAACTCCTGTGACTGCTGATCTGACTTTGAAGGCAAAGTGGACGGAGAATGAAGTTACGCCTCCCGAACCGATCACCTATACCGTGACCTTCGATGCAGACGGCGGTACTCCGGTTCCCGCTGCAC
>CAJOPP010000564.1 GCA_905236365.1 uncultured Lachnospiraceae bacterium | reverse complement strand
GTTATCCGCCTGCTTCCGAACACTCCGGTAGCGGTAGGCGCCGGCATGACTCTTATGACGGCCGACGATGAGAATTCGCCTGAATTAAAGGAATTCTGCGAGATCATGGCGGACGCGGGTGAGTTCATGTATGTGCCCGAAGAGAAGATGGATACCTTCTCCACCGTCAGCGGCTGCGGCCCAGCATTCGTATATATGTTCATCGAGTCGCTCGCGGACGGCGCGGTAAAGGCCGGCGTTCCGAGGAGCACCGCGACATATCTCGCAGCGCAGACCGTGCTCGGCTCCGCAAAGATGGTCTTAGAGACCGGCGAACATCCCGACAAGCTCAAGGATAACGTGTGCTCGCCGGGCGGCTCCACGATCGAGGGCGTAACGGCGCTCGAACGCGGCGCATTCAGGCACACGGTTGCTGAAGCAGTCGTCCAGTCCACCGAGAAGAACAAGAAGCTGGGAAAATAAGAAGAGTTTTATCGCATTCAGCGGAAAAAATCGACCTGTGCAGGCAGATCTTCAGTGAAAAGCCTCACCGGTCGATATTTTTTGCAAAAAGCGGCCTCCTATTGCTTGTTTTACTATTGAGTTCGCACGTGACGATAGCATTCTTCGTTTTGTATTGTGTAGCCAGCTGTCCCCCAGCCTTCAATTAAATTTATGAGATAATTGTAGAAATTATTTGAGCACTCGGCATATTTCCTCTTGGCGGAACCTTTCCATCCATCCCTCTCATAGCTATTAAGCATATGATAAAATGATGCCGCAATCCTTCTATCTATTGAAGCCGAGTCTTTTATTAAATCGAAATACTCATTAAGATTGGAAACGATTTCATCTTCGTCACCGAAAAAAGTGCCACAACCGAAATAATCATGAGTCTGCGCTTCTATGTGGGTCAATAATTCTTCTTCATGGTTAATCGGCGGATTACCCATTTTTTCTACAAAAACGTCATATGTATCTCTTGATAACTCAGCAAGGGACTTAACTTGCCGTCCAGGAGCCCACTCATCTTCGAGCGTTTTCCTGTAAACATCAGAGGACCATCCACAAAGGTTTGCTATAATTTGGTCATACAATTTATTCCACTCATACCAGTTAAAATCTTCATCATTTAAATCTGGATTATTGATAGTCAAATATAAGGAATAAAGTACGGAAAACATAGCTGCAACCACACGCTTATCTACTTTCTTTTCATCCTCTGCAGTGTAGAGGTATTCGTTAAGGCAGTCGTAAAATTCCCAAAACTCTACATTTTCCCAACCTTCGAACTGAAAATCATGAGCGAATGCTTCCATGCGAGAAACCAATTCTTCACGTCTTTCTTTACCTTTACTTATCATTTTTACCCCCTTTTCAGGCCCCTATTAATCAAGGGCATCATCAAAGCACTCTACTGTGTCCCCTTCAACCATAATGACTCCGTTTTCATTTATAAGTTCCAGTAATCGGTAGCCTCCACCATCCCCGGTCAGCATTCTGATATAAATGTGTTTTTCCGGATACCTCGCACAGAACTCTTCCAGAATCCTGTCGATTCTCTCTTCACAGTACACTCCCGTGCTGTCAAACGTCACCTCTGTTGTGTCGTCTGAATCACGCATATCCTCATAATATGCCGCATTTGATGCTACCAGTATATCAAAGAATTCTTTGGCAATATCCTTATCTGCAAATTTTACTGTGTTATGTGTTACATTTGACATTATTTATTTTCCTTTCTATTACTGTTATTCATTGTCTTCGTCATAATCGAATTCCGGGCCTGTAAGTCCAAGTTCCATTTCGTATTCCATCTCGGCGTCCATGATTCTTTCCAGCAGCTCTGCCGAAAGCCCTTTTACACGTCCGATGTAAGCCGCCCTGTCATCCATATCCAAATATTCCGTAGGGACCTTTCTCTTTGACTCTTCCTCCTGTTCGGGAGTCAGCGGTTCATCGCCAATAATAAAGCCATGAGCAACCTCATAATCAAAAGCTCCATCAATGTATGCATCCGCTTCTTCTATTGAACATCCCGTACGTTTCGCAATAAATTCTGATTCTTCATTAAAATCTAAAACCATATCTGTATCCATTATTTTCTCTCCTTTTCATGATTTATAACGTTATCCATAGTTTTATGGATCCTTGATTACCAATATTTATTCTGCGCCTAAATTATTTAGCATAGTTCATTGCACTGCGCCTTCTCTTAGCTGATATAGCAATTGCTCCGGCAGGACAGAACAATCCGGCAGCCAGCGGACCTGCGAAAGCTAAGGCAGCTATATATAACCAAATTACAAAGAAAATGACCCGAAGAACTATTACTCTTGGGAATCTTATAATTGCCAAAAAAGCTTTTCCCGCATCCTTAAACATATATCCCAATGTTCCGCATGTAAATGATGAGATAATTAACGCTAACAACGAAAGTGCATAAAAACCAATTATCAAGCCCAATAAAACATTGGAGCCCGTGTCTGACATCTCCCAAAAAGAACCCAATCCTAAAAGAATAGGAATTGCAAGAAACGAACATGCCGAACCTGGTATAGCGATAAAGGTGCAAATATTGCTTATTCTGTTTTCGCTTTCGAACATTTCCCTTTTAGTATCATAAACCGTTCCCTGCTTTACAATAGGTTCGAATACCTGAACAAGTTCTTCCGAAACAGGTTCACATACAGCTGCTGAATTGTTTTCAGGCTTGCTCTCGCTTCCAGCAAATACAGTCAGTTCTTTTCCGCAATATGGGCAGAATTTTACGTTATCTTCAATTTTTTCTCCACAATTAAAGCAATACATTTATTTATCCTCCGATTTTTATATTTTTTAACAAGTCAAATCTTATGGTTAAATTAAACTATATTGCTTTCTAAAATAATCGAACTTAAGTATTCACAACTGCCTTTACCTAAATAATCACCTTACCTCGATCCCTAATTCTTCCGCCCTCTCAAGATAGATATCTCCAAGCGGCTGGGCAGTCACCAATACTTTCTTTGCGTATTTCCCACCGAAGCGTCTGGTAACCGTTTCTAATTCATATAATGCATGCAATGTCTGGTTGGAACCCATTTTCCCGGTCTTGCATGAAATAAAGGTCGGAATATTACCTGTCAGCGACATTACATCAACCTCATTTAATACATCCATCCCTGCCTGATAATGAATCTTTCCGTCCCAGTCAATGTGTACGCCTACTTTACAGTCATCGCTGATTTTTCTTTCCTTCTGGAATGTATGCAGCTCAAGAATACTTCCGCCTTCCCATATGCAGTCTTTTATGTTCTGATTCTTAAACCTGAACGCATATCTGCCATTAGCATGCTGAACTCCGGTCAGTAAGCCTGCATCAGCCAGATCATCCAGGATTTCGTTCAATTTTGCAGGTGTCTTAAGTTTAGATTCCGACTGCATTAATAAACTGACAATATATGATGCGTTTTTTGATACATACAGATTAACATCAGGAATCATATAGTTCCGGAGGAACTCCGAGAAAGGATTCCAGTATTGCCCAAACTTCTTTGCAACCTGCCACATATTTGCCACGTCATTTTCAAACTCTTCGTCAGCAATATCCTTTAAGTCGCTTTGCAAATTGTAATTAATAACACCGCCCTTAAGTTCTATATACCGGTCGATATCAAGTTTGACTTTCTGAGCAGGAACATTCCTGCTTATTTCCCTTTTTGCGCCTTCATCAAGCTCGATCAACTCGTTCCGGACAATATCATATAAATGCATCGGTGCATCAAATTCTGTGGAGATGATTCCAAATGCAATAAGTATCAGGCTTTCTCCTCCTGTAACATCAAAATATATTTCGTTGTTCTGGACGAGTTCATATTCGATTTCCTTCCTCATCGTCTTTAATATAGATTGGAGGTTATTATGTGAAAGCGCATGAAACACGACCTGCTGCACACCACAGTATTTTTTCAGGAAATTCACTGTAGTATCCCTGTATTTCTGTATTACTTCGTTATAGCCGAAAAACACTGTCTTATCGCATTGAAAATTCATGCAGGTTATCACATTTTCTATAGGCTCATTTCCGAGAAATTCAAAATTCACAACCATAATACCCATCTCCTTCTAATCAATTATTGTTCCGCAAGGGGCCTGTGTCAATATATGAAGCCGGGATCCTGCGGATCAGACTGCGGAATCCCGGCTTCTATGTTTAATTAATTGCCACTGATGCTATAATCACTTCCTCTCAGGCTTTCTCCTGCGTATTTTCGATACGCCCGCGGCTATGGCTGCTGCTGACAGCATTAACGAAATATACAGCGGAAGGGCCGTTTTATCGCCTGTATTGACATTATTGCCCGGTTCAACAATCTCATTTTCGG